>JAKVAZ010000013.1 GCA_022447225.1 Fuerstiella sp.
CTTAACGAGCGCAACCCTTGTCCTTAGTTGCCAGCACTTCGGGTGGGGACTCTAAGGAGACTGCCGGTGTTAAACCGGAGGAAGGCGGGGACGACGTCAAGTCATCATGGCCTTTATGTCCAGGGCTGCACACGTCCTACAATGCAACATACAAAGGGCAGCGAACCCGTAAGGGTAAGCAAATCTCAAAAAGTGTTGCTCAGTTCGGATTGCAGGCTGCAACTCGCCTGCATGAAGCTGGAATCGCTAGTAATCGCAGGTCAGCTATACTGCGGTGAATATGTTCCTGAGCCTTGTACACACCGCCCGTCAAGCCACGAAAGCGGGGGGCGCCTAAAGTCACTGAGCTATCTCTTCGGAGGGGCAGGTGCCTAGGGCGAACTTCGTGATTGGGACTAAGTCGTAACAAGGTAGCCGTAGGGGAACCTGCGGCTGGATCACCTCCTTTCTAAGGATGACTAATGGGAGGCAGATTAGACGTTTCTTTCGAGGGGCGTTTGGCTGTCAGACCATCCAAACCAGCAGTTTCGGGATTGATTGATTACCTGCTTTCAATCTGCCGAAACTCACAACTTCAGATCTCAACCTGTTGCTATATGCAAAGCCGGTGGACGGTTAATACTGTCCATCGGCTTTTGCATGCGCAACGGCGAAATTTGGGGAGTGCCATGAGCGTTGCAGTTAGCAGGTTGCCGGCGAGCCCCAAAAAGTGTGTGTTGGTGTCGGCAGGTCGGGTGCGTCAGGATTCCCTTTTGTCTGTGGAATATTTTTTGAGAGACAGCAGGAACTGGATTCGTGGTTGTTTCAGAACTGTTTCACCAGGGGAAGCCGTAGCCAAACCACGGTTCAGTGTTTAAGGCTGACCTTGACATTGGTGACCGTTTACGGTTTAGCATGCAGGTTTGGTGGTACAGCCATTCGATATTTTCAGGTGCGATGACCGGAATCACGGATTTCGTTCTTAATCAGGTCGGACCAGTTTCTGTGTTAGGACTTAGTCAAATCGATAGATTGTTCTCTCGCAACCTGGATAACCTGGATTTTGGTGGTGCCCGGCGGCAGCAGGTCTACGACTCTGACGGCGACTTCCATAAAAATGGGGTCAATGTCCACGTTACGCCGGTTCAGGACTTCAAAAAGGAAACGTGAATGAATCGTCACACAACACAGGAGTCAGGGGCCCATCACCAGCCAAGCCATGGACCTCGTTGTTCCATCAGATGACGATGATTTTTGTGGCTGAGCCACTTTGCCATCATGTTCAACATTTCGATCTACCAGAGGCAACCCTTCTTCCGTGCCAGATTTCAAACAATTCAAGCTGATTGCTCCGCTGGAACGGGCTATCGAGGAAGAGGGCTATGTGACTCCAACGCCCATTCAGGAACAAACGCTTCCCGCTGCACTGGAAGGGCACGATATTCTTGGGTGTGCTCAGACAGGTACCGGGAAGACGGCAGCATTTCTGTTGCCAATTCTGGATTACCTGGCGGACCAGGATTTCAAACCGGTCGCCAGACGTCCGCTGGTACTGGTTCTGGCGCCCACGCGTGAACTGGCGATTCAGATTGGTGAGAGCTGCACAACATACGGGCGTTATGTTGATGTGAAGCAGTCGCTGATTTACGGAGGAGTCGGACAGAGCGGGCAGGTGAAAGCTGTTCAGCGGGGCGTCCAGATTGTGATCGCGACACCTGGCCGTCTACTTGATCTGATGCAACAGGAACATATCCATCTGAATCGTTTGCAAATCTTTGTGCTCGATGAAGCGGACCGCATGCTGGACATGGGATTTCTGCCGGACCTGAAGCGAATCATCAGATCATTACCGATCCGCAGACAGTCGATGTTTTTCTCTGCGACAATGCCTCAAAGCATCAGCAGGCTGGCAGAGAAGCTGCTGCATCATCCTGTCAGGGTAAAAATCAACGCTGAGCAAACTAATGTGGAACTTATTGACCAGCGAGTGATTTTCGTCTCGCATCGTCAAAAGAAACCACTGCTTGCCGTGTTGCTGAAGGCGAATGACGTTGGTCAGGCGATCGTATTCACCCGGACCAAACGTGGTGCCAACTATGTGGCCGAATATCTGCGTCGGGACCACATTGAAGCTGTGGCGATTCACGGGAACAAATCACAAAATGCTCGCCAACAGGCGCTCACAGCGTTTCGTGCCGACAAAGTCCGGGTGCTTGTCGCTACAGATCTTGCCGCACGTGGCATTGATGTTGAGGGAATTACTCACATCATCAACTTCGAAATTCCGGTTGAACCGGAAAGCTACGTTCATCGGATTGGGCGAACCGGACGAGCCGGTGCGCACGGTATAGCGATTTCGTTGTGCAGTCCGGATGAAGAAGGTCGTCTGAAGAGTATTGAGCGACTCATCGGATTCAAACTGCTTGAGGATGGTCGGACACCCGACCCATTGCCCGAATCTGACGCGAAAAACAAATCGGATGGTGGTACTTCACCGCCGGGCAATCGCAATCGCAACCGCCGCCGACGGAGACCTCGAACACGAAGTCCTGTCGCGAATGTCCGGAGTGACAGTGATTCCGGGGCAACAGAGTCAACGACAGCAGACAGTTCCCGGAAGAAAACCAGGGGCAAGGGGCGTCGAGGGCGACGGCGGCGTCCGAACGATGGTGCGGATGTAAAGTAGCAGTTGCTCCATCTGCCAGGCTGTTTTGACATTGACCCGGATGGTCACTGATGAAAATCCGACAGAGCAGTTAGCCCTGATTGACTGCCTGTCGTGGATTTTGCAACAGTTTTGACAGTGTCTGCAGCCAGCGTGCGGCGGGTGCGCCATCAATGACGCGATGATCAAATGTCAGACTCAGTCCCATTGTTTCACCAGCCACGATGTTATTGCCGCTTACCACCGGTTCACGAACGATGCGTCCGATACCAAGGATTGCCGCCTGGGGCAGATTAAGAATAGGGGTGAAAAAATCGACGTCAAACATACCAAGACTGGTGACGGTGAACGTACCGCCCTGCAAATGGCTTTGCGACAGCGTTCCTTTGCGAGCCTGTTCCACCAGTGACAGTGACTGGCGGGTGATTTCTGGCAGTGTAAGAGAACTGGCGTGGTTGAGGACCGGAACCACCAGGCCCTCCTTCGTATCGACAGCAATTCCAATGTTGATGTCGTCATAAACAAACACACCCTCGTTGTACCAGCACGCGTTGAGTTCAGGGCATTCTTTCAACGCTGTGGCTGCCAGCCCGACAACGATGTCTGTGTAACCAGGAATCACAGAAATGCCGGCATTGGATTTCAGCGCACTGCGAAACGCCACAATCCCGGCAGCATTCAGCTTTGTGGTGAGTGTCACCGGGGCCGCCTGTCGCATTGCCGCAGTCATACGTTCCGCGACCGCTCTGCGGATCTTTGAAGCCGGGTGATGAGTTCCGGGCGACGCGGGAGAAAATTCAGCCGACCGATGCGCACGATCGATATTGCTCCTGCCAATTATATCTCGCTCGCGAACCCGCCCGTTACGACCTGTTCCGCGAACACCAGTCCAGTCAATGCCCAGTGCCTGCGCTGTGCGACGAGCTCTCGGTGATGCGATCCTTCCGGCCCGTTTTCTGCTGTCGGAGACAATATTCTGTTTACTGACGGCTTCAGCAGTTACTGAAACGTTGGCCGGGCTCACCGGTGTTTTTTCTTCACCGGAAATGTCGGGTGATGAAACGGTGGACTGAAGCGAGGTCGGAGGAGCATCTCCATCGGCCAGCAAATAGCCGATCAGTTGTCCAACCACCACGGTATCTCCTGGCTGTGGAGCATCCGGGGGAAGGTGAAGTGTTCCGGAATCGAATGTCTCAATTTCGTGAATAGCCTTCTCTCCTTCCAGTTCGAAGACCATGTCTCCCGCTGCGACAAATTCGCCCGATTTTTTTAACCAGCTGCCAAAGGTCCCCTCGTCCATCGACCAGCCAAGACGCGGCACTGTGATTTCGACAGGCATGGTTACTCTTCCAGCAAATTCTGCAAAGTCGCAACAATTTTATCGACGTTGGGTACGACCGCCTGCTCCAGGGTCGGAGCATAAGGTGTCGGTGTGAAGGCTCCGTTGAGTCGTTTGATCGGAGCATCCAGGTCATCGAAGCCGGAGTCGGCAACATGGGCCACGATTTCGGATGCAACACTGCACGGCTGAAACGCTTCGTCGACAACCAGTAACCGACCGGTTTTTGCTACGGACCGCAGAATCGTTTCTGTGTCCAGCGGTGAAACGGTTCTTGGATCGATAACTTCAACTGAAATACCGTTGTTTTCAAGCTGTTCCGCCGCGTTAAGGGCATGCTGCACCATCAGTGAAACGGCCACAATCGTGGCATCGGTTCCCTCACGCACAACGGCCGCCTGTCCAAACGGAATTTCATAGTCTGTTTCCGGCACAGGACCTTTTGTGGCCATTAATTCCCGGTGTTCGAGGAACAAAACGGGATCGTTGCAGCGGAGCGCGTGAGCGAAAAGTCCTTTTGCGTCGTAGGGAGTTGACGGCATGACAACTCGCAGACCGGGAATGTGCGAATAGATCGAATGATACAGTCCGGAATGGTGTGTGGCGGCCGAATGCCCGATACCGCCACAGCCGCGGAGCAAAATCGGCATCTTCAGACGACCGCTGCTCATGTACTGCATTTTGGCGATCTGATTGATCACTTCGCCGAACGCATCATTAATGAAGTCAATGAACATGAAGTCGATGATCGGGCGGGTTCCGGTCATCGCAGCGCCACAGCCCAGTCCCACGAATCCACGTTCGCAAATAGGAGTATCACAAAGCCGCTCCGCTCCGTACTTGTCGAACAGTCCGGTTGTCGTGGCAAAATTACCACCACGTGCTCCAATCCCTTCGCCCATCACCCAGATGGCCGGATTGACTTTCATTTCCTGTTCCAGGACCTCGTGTGTTGCCGCCGTATAACTCAGGATGCGTTCGCCGGGAGCTGGTGGGCCCGGCGGGTTCGGTCGGGAATCTTCAAAATAGACATGTGTCGTGGCCGTGGCTGCATCAGGCCAGGCGGCCGTATCTGCGGATGTGGCTGCATCGGCCACCCGAGTTTTGATTTCTTCATCGATATCTGTCAGTTGCTGTTCTTTTGCCAGATCATTCGACTGAACATGTTCTGCAAACCTGCGGATGGGGCAGCGTTCTTTCCATTTGGCAACGTCCTCACGAGTCCGATAAGTGAAATCGCCCATTCCTTCAGCGTGAGCTCGTGTCCGGTAGGTCCTGCATTCAATGAGTGTCGCTCCCCCGCCGGACCGGGCACGCTCGACGGCCTCCTGAGCTGCCTGATAAACGGCCACGAGATCATTACCGTCCACCTCACTGCCGGGCAGGCCATAGTTTGCAGCTCGTCGTCCGACATCAGGAATACCACTGGAGTATTCGAAGGCAACCTCCGTGGCGAACTGATTGTTCTCGCACACAAAGACAACGGGCAGATTCCAGATGCTGGCCATGTTGAGACCTTCATGGAATGCGCCATTGTTGACGGCTCCATCCCCAAAAAATGCCACGGCGACTCTGTCCTGCTGCAGGATTTTGAAACTGTAACCGCCGCCGCACGCCTGCAGGATACACGGACCGACAATCCCGCTGGTTCCCATCAGACCTATCTCGGGTGCAAACAGATGCATACTGCCGCCTCGTCCGTACGAAACGCCGGTACTGCGACCAAAAAGTTCTGCAATCAGTTTTTCTGGTTCCAGACCCTTGGCCAGTGCATGGCCGTGACCGCGGTGTGTACTGAACACCACGTCCTCATGATTCAGGTGAGCGCAGATTCCGGTGGCAATCGCTTCTTCACCAACATAGGTGTGACACGCGCCGAGTACGGTTCCTCGCTGGTGACACCGCGCCAGGTGTTCCTCGGTTTGCCGAATTGTCTGCATTGTTCGATAGAGCGACAGTGCTGTTTCGTGATCGAGACTTACAGATGATTCAGATGCTGTGCTGTTACTCATGTGTCTCTCCGCGAAACGACTGTATGACGCTGTGTTCATGACCCGGTGTTCCGCCGGCGTTCATTGCCATATTGCCGCCATCCATGGGAATGATGGCACCGGTGATCCACTCTGATGCATCGGAGGCGAGCAGCGCTGCCAGGCCCATGATGTCCCTCGGTCGTCCGAGTCGTCCCACCGGTATGCCTTTGAGGAATCGGGTTTCAAGTGTGGGGTCATCTTCCATGCGAACTTTCAGGCTGGGATTGGTTACCTGGGCAGGTGTCACACAATTGACGCGCACACCGCGATGGCTCCATTCGGTGCTGAGTTCCCGCGTCATCTGAATTACGGCTCCCATTGCCATGCTGTACGCAATATGACCTCGGCCGAGTGCGGTGGAACTTGCCAGCGAACCAATGTTCATGATGGAACCGCTTCCCTGATCCAGCATGCGACGTCCGGCTTCCCGACACATGACAAACCGACCAACGACCAGGTTCTGCAGCACTTTGAGCAGGTCGGGGACCTGGAGATCTTCCGGTTTCACCAGGTGACCGTCACCTGCGATGTTTCCCAGAAAGTCAACACGACCGAATCTGGAGTCTACCTGCTGAAACAGTTCTGCAATTGCTTCCGGGTCAGAGGTGTTGGTTCCGGAAACGAACGCGTTTCGGCCCATCGACCGAATTTGTGCGGCGGTTGCTTCCGCTCCGTCGACATTTCGATCAACCAGTGTGACGTCGGCGCCGCACTGAGCCACAGCAATGGCTGTCGCCTGTCCGAGCCCCTGGGCTGCGCCCGAAACCACTGCGACTTTACCATCAAGGTTAAACAGTGGATGTGTCATTGATCGTGTGGCAGTTTGTTTATGCGGGTTTAGTTTTATTTGATTCTTGGCAATCGTAGCAAACCAGTGACGGGTCAGCGCTTCCAGGCGGCGGGAGAGTCATGAATCGATGTGATTGCCGAATCGTCTCTGTCACTGCTGGCCAGGCCGTACGGTTTTCAAATATCGTTTTCCTCACGGAACCTCACTGCGCCCGTTCCGTCAACGCAGAGAACGTCAAAAAAACGGATACGGATTCCGGTACCGGATCATTTTTTGCGACGGCCGACAGGAGATTTGCCGGTGAGTTACCAGCAGCATTGTCAGTACAAAACAATCGCCCGTCCGGGACCTCCGTGACAGTCCCGGACTTTCACAGCAGCGAACAGGAAATATGGGTTGCTGTCAGGGATGTTACCGGCGTTGTGCAGGAATTCGACGCCCACCATTTCCCGGCTGCCCAGGGTCCAGTAAGTCATGAGTGCCTGCCTGGGATCAACGCCGCCCAGATTGGGAGCGTCGGTCGCAACACAGCGGATTTTCTTTTGTTTGAGGTACAGAATTGCATCCGGGCCGGGCGCAGGCCAGCCTTCGGAATTTCCGCTGAGGGGGTCCAGCCACAGTGCCCGATCAGCCGGATGGGGTGTGAGATGAGTATCGATGTGTCCGGTGTGAAAAATGACCACGTCGCCTGGGTTTAGTGAGCCGTGTTTCTTTTCAAATGCCTGGATATGACGGGGCGTAATTTCGGGTGAAGCAGGCCACTGCTGACGTTCGGTTGTACCAACGAGCGATCGTACGTCGATCACTCGTGCCTCACCGCAGGTCCAGGAAAGCGGAACCTTCTCCGTGGTCATCGAACTGGTGCCGCGTTTGCCGTACTTGGTCTCGAATTCCTCCAGCCAGCCCCGAACTTCCGGGGCATATGCGGGCTGCTCATCCGCTGTTGGCAGAGTATACGAGGGCGGTACCAGGTGTGTGCCGGCCATCGAATCCATCAGATGCCCGTGGTGCCAGAAGTCCAGGTATTCAATAAACAGAAAATTGATCTGCAGATAGGTTTGCCGGTGATCTCCCGTGGTGAAGCCGGGTGACGTTACAGGAGTGTCGGTTGAGAGTGTGGGGGAAAGATCAATGGCACGCTTGTTGGTGCAGGACGCAATCAGTCGTTTTGGCAAATCGCCTCCCACAATCGAAAATGCCCGACCTTCGCCATAGGCTCCGTCTTTGTGTTTCGGACCAAGCAGACAATAGAAGGCCCCGGTAGGAGGTATTGCTCCCAGGTTGGTTGCTCCTTCGGTCCAGATCATGCCGTATTTCAGTCCGGCGTAATGAGTCGGCTCACCCAGCGTTGGGAGCGGCCCCATGCTCGCGCTGTCGGTGCCCAGCGTCATCACACGTCGTTTTGCCAGGAATTCCATACAGTCCGGGTCCGGGTCCGGATATCCGGGCGCTTTACGTTCCAGAATGTCTGTGATGTAACGGTGACCCTCCGGAAACGGACGGTAGTAGCGGTCTGAATAATCACTGCGGAACAGGACAACATCGCCGAAGTGCAGTCTGCGATGTCTCTGTTCGAATCGTTTGACATGTCGGGCGGTGACCAGCGGGCTGACACCATTCGATTCCTGATCCAGCAGGTCGCGCACATCGACCACACAGGCTTCCCCTCCAAACTGCCAGGCTTCGATCCGATCCGTATACGCCAGACCATATGGTCCGGATTTTTCACGATTCAGCTCCGGCCTTGCCACCGAATGTGGCGGCACATCCAGCTGGGTTGCTGTGTTTCCGTCGATCAACAGTACGTCGACGTTGTAGGCGGAATCGAGTCCGAGGCGACGTTGATGTGTAATTTGAAAACGAGGGAATGGATACGACGGCCAGGTGCAGGGGTATTCCGGGGCCACCAACAGCGAATGATCCACAAATCGTGGTTCGTCGGCAGTCGCAGTAGCCGGATTAATCATTGCGCAGGCTGGTATCAGCAGACAGGCACAAAAAGTACGCGTTATAACACTGTGGCTTTTGTGAGTGTCGAATTGCATGGATTGGTCCTTGCTTCTGCGGGGAGCCCAAACGTACAGCCAAGTTTCACCCAGGATCTGTCATTTCACAATATCATGAATCATGGCCGTAATCACAATCGACGAATCACAGAACGTCTTACAGCTATGATCTGATGATTTGTTAAGGATCATGTCCCCTGTGTCTGACAACAAGAAGTGAATCGAGACCACTGTCCACCGGTGACACGAGCGAATCATCCTGCGTTCATTCGTGCGTCGTGATGCCTCAATCCTGTAAAATTGCCTTTGATTGACACATAAAAAGAAGATCGGGGCCTCTGGACACCTGTGTCGATTGCACGATACTGCAGTGGCGACGTTCGAAGCCATCACATTTGTCAGATGCACTTTGGTTGTGCCCGACTGGTGGTCGGTGATTCTTCGGACGTACCGTATCCGGGTGTCTGTTGAAAATTCGAAGAGAATGGTTTTTGAAATGCAGCCGCGGTCTCACCTTCTCCTGAATCACTGTTCCCTGTTCATTGCCATTGCTGCTGCAGTGGCACTAATACCGTCAGCGACAGCAGGCGATCCGGTCCAGTGGCAAAAGCACATTGTGATGGACCAGGGACACTGCAATACCGCAGTCGCACTGGATGTCAACGGAGACAAACCTCTTGATGTGATTACCAGTGTCAACGGGAAAGTCAGTCTGTTCATCGGGCCTGGCTGGCAGAAGGAGGTAGTTCTGCATCGGTTCTTCGGCGGAGGCACGTGTATTCACAGCACAGTCATCGATGCCGACGGTGACGGCGATCTGGACTGGGCCGGCGCCCTGGCCAGTGGTCATCCGTTTTGGCTTGAGAATCCAGGAAAAAACAAGGCGCTGCAGGGAGCGTGGACACCTGGAGTGATCGATCCCGATATCACTGCCATTCACTGTCTGACAACGGCGGACATCGATAATGACGGGCGCGATGATTTGATTATCAACAATTTTGACCCGCAACAGGGAATTGGAGATTCCATGGCGTGGTTCAGCGTTCCCCGTAATCTTCGAACGGCAAAGCACTGGAACCGCCACGTCTTTGCTGACCGTGACGCCCGCGGCGGCAGTCACTATATGGGCGCTGGTGACATCGACGGAGACGGGTGGAAGGAGATTGCTGTTGGAGCCAAGGGCCAGCCGTTTGCCGACGGCAACTGGTTTGGCTACTGGAAAAACCCGGGCGCTGAGCGGGTAAACGATGCCTGGGAGAAAGTCGTTCTGGCTGATAAACAAACCGGGGCCACCAATATACTGCCGGCCGACGTCAATGGCGACGGCCGGGTTGACTGGCTGGCCTCACGCGGCCACGGAATCGGCGTCCTTTGGTTTGAAAATCCGACCTGGAAAATGCACGAGATCGATACGGATCTTGAATTCCCTCATGATCTGACCGTTGCCGATCATGATCAGGACGGTGACCCTGATGCTGCCGCCTGCGGTTACGGCAGTGAGCGTGTCATGTGGTATGAAAATGACGGTACGGGAGGTTTCACTGCTCACACGCTCGACAGTGGTCAGCAAAGTTACGATCTGAGATCGATCGACATGGACCGCGACGGCGATCTGGATCTGCTCAATGCGGGGCGGGCGACGGCCAATGTTGTCTGGTACGAGAACCCACTGAAGTGAGTCGTGCGAGTCAGGCTGATCATAGAAGCCGGATTGAGAGGCAGCGGAATGGCGACAACAGACGACAACGAAGTGTTTCAGCGGATCAAGCAGTTTCTGGACACTGCGGAAGTTAGTTACGAGATGAGGGAACATGCGCCCACATTTACTTCCGCACAATCTGCGGCCGCCCGGGGAGAAGATTTGAGTACCGGAGCAAAAGCCCTGCTCATCAAATGCGACGGCGATTTTCGACTTTTCGTGATTCCGGCCGACCGAACGCTGGATTCAAAGGCGGCTAAGAAATCTCTGGGTATCAGAAAGATGCGCTTTGCAACAAAGGAGGAGTTATTGGACAAGACCGGCCTTGTTCCCGGCGCTGTTCCGCCGTTTGGCGAGCCGGTGCTTCCGTTTCCGCTGCACATCGACCAACAACTGAATCAAAACGAGCGCGTTGCCTTCAACGCGGGAATGCTGACTCGTTCAATCATTATTTCCGGTGCCGATTACGCTCGTGTGGCCGGGGGGCGCACCGGAACATTTGCCACTTCGTGACAGGGGCCGACTGCACACACTGATTAGTGTATGAACTTTCCTGTTAAAGCAGCCCGTTGAGGTCTGTTTGCGGACCGCGTTTCATTGCGGGCAGGCAGGCGCGAACGGTGATTTCCCTAACCCTGTCCGTTCGTCAGTTTTCCACGCTGCGTCTGAGCACGGATTCGTCTCGCCACGGTGGAATATGTTTCTCAAGTTCCCGGGTTTCACGTGCGAGTCCCGAACAATTTGAGGCCAGTACTTCAAAAACCTTATTGGCCACAATCCGATGACCCAGATCATTGGCATGCACGGCGTCGTGATGGACCAGCCAGTTTGCGTTGCCATAAGCTGAAAGCAGATCGACAAACAAACAGTCTTTATTAGCTGCCACCTGCGATGTGACCTCGTTGAACACATGAAACTGCTGCAGTGTGGCTTTGTTCCAGTGCGGCCCAAACTGATCGAAGGCCGTCATGTAGTAGGGGCCGAGCAGTACGATCAGTGGTTGAATCCTGGTGCGAACGTGATCGATCAGTTTTCGCATGTTCTCCGCAAACCGGTCAGGCTGCGTGCCGCCGCGGGCGTCGTTGAGTCCGTATGAGACCACGAGCAGGTCGGGTTTGTGCCGGATCACGTGCTGATCAAGTCTTTCCAGTGCGGCCGGTTTTCCGCTGTGTTCATACGAAGGACTCTGCGTGGAGATCACATTTGCACCGATCCCGACATTGACCAGCTGGACGGGGATGCGCTGGAAGTCGTTAATAAGATCAGGCAGCAGATGAGCCCAGGCACGTTCTCTGTGACTCGCCCATCCGCCGGCTGTTGTGCTTTCGCCAAGCGTTACCAGCGTTCGAAATTCTTTATTCCACCAGTCTCGTTTGCCGGCGGGGTCAGTCGTGTCGGCTGTCTTCGGTGCCTGACCGACCGACGATTCGATCAGGCCTGCTGTTACAGCCCCGGCGGTTGCAGTGGATGTAATGATTTTTCGCCGTGAAACTCCGGTCATCGCGATTGTCTCTGTTTCGACTCAGGGGGCACCAAAGAATATCACGTGAGTTTATACCGGTTCCCGGTTTTTGACGAATGACCTGTCGGGTCGTTCGTCTGTGTGATGTTGCGTTTGCTGCAGCTGTTTTCTTAGGCAACGTGCAGTGGTGAAGGCGTTGCCGGCTGTATGAAATCGGTGTTGCCGACAACTGAGTGCTATCGCACGGAACTGTCGTCCGTATTGAATCAGGCTCGGTGCAATGTTCTAATGTGCTTTCAAGCCTGTCACTCCGGCCGAAAGTCTGCGCGACCATGTTTCATCGTCGTGAAGTTCTGCAAATCGGATACTCTTCCTTCTTCGGGCTCGGCCTGTCCGGTGTCCTGGAGTGTCAGGCGGCAGCGGCTTCCGGGGTGCGACGTGCCAAATCTGTCGTCCTGATTTATCTGACGGGAGGCGGCAGCCACATCGACATGTTCGATCCAAAGCCGAAGGCGTCTGAGGTCAAAGGCGAATACGACTCGATTGCAACCACGCTTTCCGGTGTGCTGTTTTCGGAAAAAATGCCCGGGCTGGCGAAACGAACGGACAGGCTGGCGATTGTTCGTTCGATGTCTCACGGTGACAATCGACACCTGTCGAGTTCACACAATGCACTGACCGGAGCCGTCCAGCCGTTTCGTGGATCATCGAACCAGGAAAAAACGCTGAACCGAGCCGACTGGCCTTCATTTGGGGCGACTGCTTCACGGCTGCGACCTCGAAGTGACGGACTGCCGAGTCAGGTCACGCTGCCAAATTCACTGATCGAAGGTCCTTTGGTCTGGCCAGGCCAGCATGCCGGTTTTCTTGGTCCCCGACATGATCCGCTGGTGTTGCAGGGCGATCCCAACAGTGAAAATTATCAAGTGCGAGGTCTTTCGCTCATCGAAGGTATGAGTGCGGTGCGACTCGATCGGCGACGCCTGCTTCTGGACAAAATCAACCGCCAGTGCCACTCGCTCGATCAGTCGCAGCAGGCGATCCGATTCGGCGGCGAACGGGAACGAGCCTTTTCGATGCTGACATCACCGGGTCTTCGGGGGGCGCTTGATATTAACGCGGAATCTGCCGCGACCCGGGATCGTTACGGTCGGCATCAATATGGTCAGACGCTGCTGATGGCGCGGCGGCTGGTTGAACTGGAAATGCCGGTGATCCAGTGCAACATGGGGCACGTCCAGATGTGGGATACACATGTCAATCATTTCCCCAGACTGAAGACGATGCTGCCTGCACTGGATAACGGCTTCAGTGCACTGCTTGATGATCTGGAACAGCGCGGACTGCTGGATCAGACACTGTTGGTCTGTGTGGGCGAATTTGGTCGCACGCCGACCATTTCGCCACTTCCGGGACAAACCGTACCGGGACGGCATCACTGGGCCTCTGTGTATACGGCTGTCTTTGCCGGCGGTGGTGTTCGGGGTGGACAGGTCATCGGTCAGTCCGATCGTATCGGCGGTTCTCCGCTGACGTCCCCTTTCCATCCCAATGACATTGGTGCCACGATTTACAATGCTCTGGGGATCAATCCGCATCAGACGATCATCGATCGCTTTGATCGTCCACGTCATCTTAACCTGGGAAACGCGATGGATGTCCTGTACACCGGGGCTGTGGTCTAGCGGTTAGTTGCTCACAAAGAAGACCGGACCGAAGGCCATGTTTCGAAACGATCGTCGGATCAGGGAGGTGATGCTTCCAAAACAGCGGTTGCCCCGGTTCGTTTTGACACCAACAGGCCCGCAGTCGTACAGCACCTGGCGTGCGGCTGAGCATTTCGGATCCCCGACCGGTCAGTCGGAGTGGAAGCGGACTGAATAAAGGTCGGCATCTTTCATTTCAAAACGCAAACGAATGGTCTGACCGGCCAGGTTGCTTACGTCGCTGCTGCCACGCCATGACACCACCCGTTCAATTTCATCGCCGATGATCTCCTGGCAGTCACTCAACCGGAAGCCCGGCAGGGCCTGGCCGGCATTGTTCTGGATTTCAACGCGGATTCCTCCGGCAGCGGATGAGGCATAGTTGATTACCAGTTGTCTGCCAGAGAAGGTTAGGGGCTTGGTCGTCATTTGGCCGCCGCGATAGGGGGCCCAAACCGAGGCAAAGCCATCGGTCCGCAGCGTCAGACGTTCAATATGGGCCGTGGGCTGGCCATAGTGTCGTTTCACATACAGGGACATTTCCGTTTTACCGGTTGGGACGACACCACGTGCCAGATAATTTGACCGGGCGACCCAGTCCTGCAGATCCTGGCCAGGACGAAGGAACGATTCCAGGAATGTTCGTTCAAAACGCCGGCCCCCCCGGCTGCTCAGCAGTACGCAGTCCGAGAGTGCCGCACGCAGATTCAGGTAATCGTCAAGGCCAGGCAGGTTGAGCTGTTGTTCCTGAGCGTCCGTCAGTGCCCGGCGGCGGGGCATAAAGCGGGCCGCCATTCCCAGGTAAATATGTGGGGCGCGAAAGTACGGTTCGGTCTGGTTGGTGTAGATATGTTCAGCCGGTGCATCACCAAAGTCCGCTTCTACGGCCGGTTGCCAGTTAAGAAAATCCAGTGATGTGGAGCGTGAGACCCAGCGTATTCCGTCTTTCATTGTCCGGAAGTAGCAGACATAGCACTGTTCACTTTGCGACCAGAAGGCGTTGTTCTGCGAGTCGAATGTGCCTGCGGTAATGATTGGTTCGTCCCTCAGCTTCTTCCAGCGCAAACCGTCTGCCGACACATAGGCAAACAATCCAGCAGGGGGGAGCCCTCCAATCGCTTTATAGCGTTCCGCGGCCGGCGCGTCGGGCCGTCGGTCGATGAAGGGAGCAAAGTTGACGGCATCGTGACCGACATCAGTCAGGATCACGTTGTTATTCTTCGTACCGAACACGCGGTGAAATCCAAGATTTGGCCGGGTCCAGCTAATCCCGTCATTACTCTCTGCATAACAACCGACCTCCTGTGACCGGGGTGTTCGGACGCGAGGTGCCCGACCGCGGTAGTACATTTTGTACTTTCCCTGATCGAGGATTACGGTGATGTAGGCTCCCATCATCGGTTCCCAGGGGCGGTCCATCTTCAGCGCCACACCGGCACGTTGTGGATGGTGCAGTCTAAGCCGGGTGCCATTGAGTTGATCGATGAGAAAGTGATCGACGAACAGTTCCCGGCGTGAACCGATTTCAAGCGTCTCGACGGTGAATGCAAACGGAGCGAACCCAATCGTGATCAATCCGAAAAAAATCCAGTGGACGTATCGCATCGTCGATTCGACCTTCGGTGAGTGAAAAGGGAAGTTTTGCGCCGGAGTGAAATCACCGGCGTTTCCGCAGGGAAACGGATCCGATAACCACCGTTGGATGTTACCGGGCAGTTTGACCCCGATTCGAACGCCACGGCTGCAGAAAGATGTGTCGATACTGTTCCGGCCGGAGCACTAATTTACTCCACAGGCCGGGTGTATGGAATGAACTCCTTTGCGTTGACCTGTTCGGTGAGTGGCTGCCGTCACAATCCATGGGCAACAGAATGGAGTCAGCCTCTTCATTTGTTTGAGCAGCAGCGGGCTGTTAATGTTTACTGAAATTTGACCGATTGAACACGGGTGCCTACAGCGGAACATCAGCGAATTCTATGTCAGTCCCGACAGCAAAAATCATCTACACACTCACTGACGAAGCGCCAGCTTTGGCGACCGCGTCACTGTTACCGATTATTCGCGCTTACACATCAACGTCCGGTATTGAAGTGGAGCTCAAAGATATTTCACTTGCCGGACGAATCATTGCCGCGTTTCCGGAGAATCTTAAAGAGGAACAGCGACAGACCGACGCTCTGGAGCAGCTGGGTGTGCTGGTAAAGCAGCCAGGGGCCAATGTAATCAAGCTGCCCAACATCAGTGCATCCATACCTCAGCTTACGGCTGCGATCAGTGAGCTTCAGCAGGACGGTTACAATATTCCGGACTTTCCGTCTCAGCCGCAGTCCGATACAGAGAGAGACATTCGGACCCGTTACGCGAAGGTCCTTGGAAGTGCTGTGAATCCCGTTCTTCGGGAAGGAAATTCAGACCGTCGGGTTGCCGCGCCCGTAAAGAAACACGCTCAGAGCCGTCCCCATTCCATGGGAGAATGGAGTAGCGATTCAAAGTCACATGTGTCACACATGGATCAGGGGGATTTTTTCGGAAGTGAGCAGTCCTGTGTGCTGGCCGATGCCGGCGGCGTGAAAATGCTTCACACTGATTCCACAGGTCATGTGACGGAGCTTCGGGACCAGGTTGGTCTGGAGGCCGGTGATGTGATTGATGCCTCGGTGATGAGCTGCCAGGCGTTGCGGGAGTTCCTAGCGAACTCCATTAAAGATGCCAAAGAACAGAATGTGCTGTTCTCACTGCACCTCAAGGCCACCATGATGAAGGTGTCCGATCCGATTATTTTTGGTCACGCGGTCAGTGTGTTCTTTGAAGATGTATTCGAAAAACACGGATCAACACTGAATGAACTGGGCTTCAAACCGGCAAACGGCGTGGGAAATCTGTACGCTCGTTTGGGCCAGTTACCTGAGGATCAAAAGTCCGCTATTCTCGCCGACATAGAGGCTGTTTATAAAGAACGGCCGCAGATGGCGATGGTCAATTCCGACAAAGGGATTACGAATCTGCATGTTCCGAGTGACGTGATCATTGATGCGTCAATGCCGGCGGCCATTCGAACTTCGGGCCGCATGTGGGGGCCGGATGGTGAGTTGCATGACACAAAATTCGTGATACCGGATCGTTCCTATGTGGGTGTGTATGAAGAAGTGATCAATTTTTGCCGGGAACACGGGGCTTTTGATGTAGCCACCATGGGGAATGTCTCCAACGTAGGACTGATGGCTCAAAAAGCCGAAGAGTACGGATCTCACGATAAAACATTTGAAATTGCTGCCGCCGGCACGGTGCAGGTTGTGGACGACGCCGGCACAACGCTGATGAAGCACACTGTCGCCGCAGGCGATATCTGGCGAATGTGCCGGACGAAAGATGCTCCGATTCGAGACTGGGTGAGGCTGGCTGTCAGTCGGGCCCGGGCAACCGGGGCTACCACGGTCTTCTGGCTGAATCCAGGTCGGGCTCACGATCGAAATTTGATTGCGCTGGTTAAAAAATATCTGAAAGATCATGACACCGGCGGACTTGATATTCAAATTCTGTCACCTGTCAAAGCGACTCGTCTTTCCTGCGAGCGAGCCAAAGCGGGGCTGGATACAATTTCTGTGACGGGAAACGTGCTGAGGGATTATTTGACGGACCTGTTTCCGATACTGGAGTTAGGGACCAGTTCCCGCATGCTCTCGATTGTGCCTTTGCTTGCAGGAGGCGGCTTGTTCGAAACGGGTGCCGGCGGGTCGGCACCGAAGCACGTCCAGCAATTCAGTGAAGAGGGCCACCTGCGCTGGGATTCACTGGGTGAGTTTCTGGCGCTGGCGGTTTCACTGGAGGATCTGGCGGAAAAAACGGAGAACGCCAAACTCTCTGTGGTGGCCAAAGCGCTTGATACTGCCACAGACAAATTTCTGAAAAACAACCGTTCCCCGTCGCGCAAAGTCCACGAACTCGACACGCGGGGAAGTCATTTTTACCTGGCGCTGTACTGGGCTCAGGCCTTGGCGGAGCAGGGCGATCACCTCGAACTGCAGCAGGAATTCAAAGCACTGGCAGAATCGTTAAGCAACAGCGAACAGACCATTATGGATGAGTTGAATTCTGTTCAGGGTCTGCCTCAGGATATCGGCGGGTACTATTCGCCCGACAGTGAACAGGTGCAGCGAGCCATGCGACCAAGCCTCACACTGAATGCTGCACTTGCCGCGCTGCTTCCCACAGAACAACCTGCGTGATAATTCTTGCCATAGAAACATCGGGACTGGATGCATCTGTTGCCCTGGCGGATACAGGCCGGCTTGTCGAAGAGAATGTTCTGGACACTGCCGGACGTCGTAGTGCGCGACTGCTGGTGCCGGCGGTTGACGAGATGCTTCGGCAGGCCTGTTTGCGGCCGGCACAGGTCGATGTGGTTGCCGTGAGTGTGGGACCGGGGAGTTTTACCGGTCTGCGCGTCGGAGTTGTGTTTGCCAAGACATTCGCATGGATCAATCAAACAAAACTGGTCGCGGTAGACACGCTGCAGGCAATTGCTCAACGTGCTTCACCGACCGACAGAACGGTCACTGTTATCGCTGATGCCCAGCGCGGGGATGTCTTCGTCAATTCATATCGGGGACAGGAAACCGTTCAGCCGCTGGGAACGGTACGGATAGAAAGTCTGGAAAGTATTCTGGAAACACAGCAAGGGCAGGCTGATGGTCTGCTCACAGGACCGGGAGTTGACAGGTTCAGTGACCGGATTGCCGAATCCGTTCCGGTTGTCGCACCTGATTGTCGATCACCTCGGGCATCGGCTTTGTTTCCACTGGCGTCTGAAAGGATTGATCAGCAAAGCTGGTCGGACCCGGACACGCTCGAGCCGGTGTATTTGCGGCGCAGCTACGCGGAAGAAAAGCGGGACACATGACGGCAGTGGACGTGTGGACGGACCAGAGGGCAGTTAACCATTGAGCCGGCAGTGACTGAGTGTCGTCCGTCGCAAAATTGCGGACAGGAAAAAAGTTTCGCTCCGGCAAAGAGCAACATTATGAAAGTTCTTGTCGCCGAAGATGATCGCCACACACGTGAGGGGCTGGTGGAGGTCCTGCAGTCTGAGGGGTACGATGTTGTTTCGGCCGCAGACGGAATAACGGCGATAAGACTGTTCAGGGATTCTACGCCGGATTTCGTGTGTCTGGACATCATGATGCCGGGGGCCAGCGGATACGAAGTGTGTAAATCAATCCGGGAGAATTCACCGGACCTGCCGATTATTTTCATCAGCGCCAAAGCCGAAGAGATTGACCGGCTGGTTGGATTTGAACTTGGAGCAGATGATTTTATCATCAAACCATTCAGTGTGCGGGAAGTCGTGGCACGTGTGCGTGCGGTGTCTCGCCGCTGTTATGCCCGGCAGGACTCCCCACCCGAGGAATTTACGATTGATGATCTGCTGGTGATTCCGGCGGAGCTGCGAGCTCGCCGGGGAGACAGCATTGTGGAACTGAGTCCCCGTGACGTGAAGTTGTTACAGCTTCTTCACGAGAACGTCGGTAAAGCGCTCGATCGTAACACGTTGTTTCGTCAGGCCTGGGGAGAAGATTACCTCCCCAGCAGCCGCACGCTGGATCAGCATATTTCACAGCTTCGCAAGCGTGTCGAAGTCGATCCCAAACATCCACGAATCATCAGAACGGTTCACGGGGTTGGCTATCGATATGACAGACAGTCGTCACCCTAACGGTTCAGAGCGGACCTGCAGTGTTCAGCATTGCAATACGTCCGGATTCTGCTGGTTCACCAACACACAGTCTTCGTTTGACAAAAGGGCTGCTTCAGTTCAATAGATCCTTAACGGTATCTCGTTCTTCACGAAGTTCGGCGATGGTTGCGTCGATTTTGGTCTGGGCAAATTCATTGTGGACCAGACCCTGTTCGATGGACCATTGGCTGCCGTTACTGGTGAGCGGGAAGCTGCTGATTAGGCCTTCGTCCACACCGTAGCTGCCGTCACTACAGACGGCCGCACTGAATGTTTCACCTGCCGTTGTGGCCCCCGAAATGGCTTTCACGCTGTCGATGATCGCGTTTGCTGCTGAGGCCGCACTGGAGGCCCCTCGGGCTTCGATGATTGCTGCCCCGCGTTTTTGTACCGTACTAATGAAGTCGCCCTGCAGCCAGGCTTCATCACTGATGGCATCCGCCGCAGGCTGGCCGTTGATTTTTGCATTATAAAAATCCGGATACTGGGTTGCCGAGTGATTGCCCCAGATGGTCATATTGGAAACCGCCGCCACCGGCTGACCCGATTTCTGAGCCAACTGGGAGACGGCGCGGTTCTGGTCCAGCATCGTCATGGCGTACCACCGGTCGTTGGGAACGTTGGGGGCGTTATTCATCGCGATCAGGCAGTTGGTGTTGCAGGGATTTCCAATCACCAGCACGCGAACGTCGGTGGCGGCCGCATTGGAAATCGCTTTGCCGGTACTGGTGAAAATGGGTCCGTTGGTTCTGATCAGGTCACCGCGTTCCATGCCTTTTTTGCGAGGCACACTGCCCACACACAGGACATAGTTGCAATCGCCGAACCCGTCTTCCAGATGATCGCTGTCGGCCTTGACCACACCGGCCAAAGTTGGAAACGCGCAATCGTCCAGTTCCATGTGCACGCCGTCCAGTGCCGACATCACGGGCGGAACTTCAACCAGGTGCAGAATCACGGGCTGATCCGGACCAAACACCTGACCCGATGCGATACGAAAAACGAGCGAATAACCAATCTGACCGGCAGCACCAGTGACAGCAACTCGAATGGGAGACGACATAGATTCAACTTTCTTTTCGTGCAGCCTCTGAATTCAGGCAGGCCGTTTGTCCGTTGCTTACGATGCCCCTGTTGCATCCGGACGACAAATCCCGACCATTCAGCAACCAGCCGAATGATTCCGGCAACATTTCCGAATTGTAGCGTTGGCGCCTCAGGTCTGCCAAATAGGCCTGGCTTTCCCCACAGGCAGGAATGCCGCTTTTCCACAATCCTGCTGTCAGCCTCACTGCAAAGCAACCTGGTCCGGTATCATGACCTGAAGCGGGTCATCAGCAATACTGTCTGCCGCGCCGGTACGCCGAATCTTGTTCTGTTCAGACTGCCCTGTGTCTCTTCGAAAAGTCACGCGAGGGTTCCCGGATTCACATCGCCGCACCGACACCCACGTTGGCGACTGTTGCTTTTTCGATACGACCTTCTTTAAGTCGTACGATGCGGTGTGCCTGACCGGCGATTGCTTCGTCGTGAGTCACCATCACAATCGTCAGCCTGGTTTCTTCGTTCAGATTTTTTAGCAGAGCCATGATCTCCTGACCGGTTTCGGCGTCCAGATTGCCGGTGGGTTCGTCTGCAAGCAGGATTCGAGGCCGGGTGATCAGTGCTCTTGCAATGGCTCCTCGCTGGAGTTCACCGCCGGAGAGCTGTGACGGTCGATGTTTCGTGCGGTGTTCCAGACCGACCTGTGCCAGCATTTCCTGTGCCTGCTGTTTGATGCTCCTGCGGTGTTTCCAGTAGTTCCACAGCGAGTATCGAATCATGAGGGGGGCCATTACGTTCTCAAGCAGTGAGAGTTCCGGCAGCAGATGGTAGAACTGGAAGATGAACCCGAAGACACGATTGCGCAACAGGTCACGAGCCTTTTCATTCAGGTTGTCGATACGCCTGCCTTCGTAGAGGACTTCGCCGACGTCCGGGGCATCCAGCAGGCCCAGCACATGCAGCATTGTGCTCTTGCCTGATCCACTCTGGCCGATCACTGAAATGAATTCCCCTTCAGACGCCGAAATGCCGGCGCCACGCAGGACCCGCACTTCATGCTGCCCGGTTTTGTATGTTTTCTGGATGGCTTTGGCGCTGATCAGTGGTGTGGTCATTTTAATGGTTTGCGACATGAGTGAGATTCCGTCGACAATGAGAGTGGAAAACGACTGAGCTGATAGACATCTTTAGTCGAATCGCAGGGCCCTCACGGGATGGAGTCGGGACGCTCGGCGTGCCGGCAATACACTGGCCAGTACAGCAATACCAATTGCACCGACAGCCACCCAGAACACCATCATTGGGCTGACCTGTGTCGGAATACTCGAAAAGTAATAAATGTCCCGATCAAAAACTCTTCGTCCGGTCAGCCAGCTAAGTCCGGCTTCAATCTGATTGATGTGATGCACAAACACCAGCCCCATCGTGACACCGGCCAGGCTGCCGACCAGTCCGAGACCCAGGCCATAAGACAGGAAGATCGACATGACACCCTGCGAACTGGCACCCAATGACTTGAGGATTCCGATGTCACGCGTTTTCTCAACAACGATCATGAAGAAAATCGCCAGGATGCCGAATCCTGCCACGGTGATGATCAGAAACAGCAGTACGTTCAGGATCGCGGTTTCCATTTCCACCGCTGACAGCAGCAGGCCCTGCTTGGACTCCCAGGTTCGGACAGTCACCATTCCTGGAGGAAATACGGCTTTGAGTCGTCGGACAACCGTTTCGGAATCAGCGTAGTCTTTGAGTTTGATTTGAATCGATGTAACGGCATCACCTGCGATATTGCCGTTTTCGTCAAGTGTCAGCATGCCGCGATTCTTCTGCAGTTCTTCCAGATTCATCAGTACGAGCTGGCTGTCGTATTCGCTCATGCCGCTGCGGAAAACATCACAGATTGTGGCCTCAAAGCTGACGGGCTTTGGTGGTCGACCCCGGGTTACCGTGGTCAAGGTCACGTCTTCGCCGGGCTGAAGCATCATGACTTTTTCGAGGTTCCCGGTCTCCGGATTACGAACCTGATAGCTGACCAGCTCTTCACCTATGTAGATACGAGCGTCCTGTGGTTCCTTGCGAATGCCGGAGGCCACATCATCGAAGGCGACGTCTTCAAAATCTTCAAAAGGATTTTGGTCATCAAATGGAGAAGCAGCCTGGCTGTCGGTGGTTGCTGGTTCGTCGAAATCAGGTTCCTGGAGTGTTTCTGATTCTGTCGCATCCGCGACAATGGAATGCTGCGGGCCCGGTTCGGTGAGGCCTGAGGTTTCAAGGAGTCCCTGATTGCGCAGCAGGGATTCTCTCTGCTGCATAATGGCCCGCCGCCGTTCGGCGGCATCGCCGGTGAGCTCCCAGCCGACCGGTACATCGCGGGAACGAAGAGCAGGTCGAGCGCTGCCGTGTTCTGTCCCTGGGTTGTAACTGGCGAGACAGTCCAGCAGTGGGCCGACTCTGGCTTTCTCCGATGGCACAATTCCAATAATCGTCACGGGGGTTGTGTACGTCTCGCCTCTGATGTCCATCGACACCACACCTGGCATCTCAACGGTGCACGTTGCCGCTTCCACATGCTCCCCGACAGCATCATCAACCCGCTTCAGCAGATCTGCGGAGTCCGGAATCCCGTCTGCATTGCGCGATTCAATCAGAACATCGGCAAGATAACCGTGGATTCGATCTCGCATTTCAGTCGTGAAACCGGCCATCACGCTGTTCACGACGATCATCGTGGCCACGCCCAGCATCACGCTGATAATGCTGGCCAGAGCAATGTAGCGAGTCCGCAGATAACGGATGCAAAGCAGCAATTTGTACATTCGGGCACTCCTTTGCCTGAATCAGATCATTCCCGCAGGGCGCTCGGTTTCCCGCGAATCGAGCGCACTGTAAATTCTGGCAGAATGTGCTGATCGGAGCAATGCGAGGTTGATTTTTGCGTGTAAAAGCCGGCTTTCGGACGTCAGCAGCCCCTCGGAAGTTTCCGTAATGCTCCGGCAGACGTTCGGACAAGCCAAAGGTGGGGAATCACTTGACTGCCTTCAACGTGGCCAGCTCAACTAGGGTCCGTGCAGGCCGCCTTCAGGCGATGTTTTTGAGAACATACCGCCAAATCCGGGTTGTTCACTCCTGCATTGATGGCTGATGCCGGAACCGGGGAAACTAACATTCCCTGCTCACCAGACAAAATCTGTTCTTCCGGTTTTTTTACATGGGATAGGGATCTGCAAACGCAGCGAATGCACCGAGACCCCCGTCGACCTCAAGATCCGCTCCGGTAACGAACGAGGCGTCACCGCTCGCCAGCCATACTACAGCCTGTGCCACTTCATTTGGTCGGCCAATCCGACCGAGTGGATGCCGATTGGCCAGCTCAGCTTCACCTCCCTGAGCTTCAGCACTGGCTTGAACCAGTGGAGTGTCAATTGCTCCGGGGGATACAGACACAACGCGAATGCCTTCGCGTGCGTATTCGACTCCCCATTGTCGCGATTGCAGCACGTTGGCTGCTTTGATCGGACCATAAGCGCCAACACCCCGTGCCGTTCGATGAGCCTGCGCGCTGGCGATATTCACAACAACACCGGATTGTTGTTTTTTCATCACACTCAGGGCGTGCCTGGCGAGCAGGGTGTAACCCGTGAAATTAATTCGAACAATGCGGTCCCAGATTTCGATTGGCAGTTCATCCACCGGTCGATAGGCCTCCACAGGCTGAATCGCCGCGTTGTTGACCAGTACATCCAGACCTCCGTGAGTCTCCACGGCGTGGTCAACGGCTCGTCGACAATCGTCATCCGAACCCACGTCGCCGCGAAGGTATTCCACGCCGTCAGACAAAGGGACATCTGTACAGGGTTCTGCGATATCCAGACAGATGACGATTGCTCCTGATTGAGCAAATGCATCACAAATGGCTTGTCCGATTCCTGAGACGCCTCCACTGACGAGAACTATGCGCCCCTGATTGTCGTAGGTGACTCTGCCCACAGACCTGCCCATCGCGATTGTTTCCCTTAGATTTCGAAACCCGTTAACACCACAAAGCCCGGTAACAGGGCCGAAACTGTGCAGAGAGTCTGCTGTTTCACACGTTTACCGGCTGATGCTGTCATGTGGCAGTCGGGTCACCATGTTTTAATCGTTGCGTGCAAGATAGTCTGCGATGATTTCGTCCGGCGCATCTTCGAAGGCCTGACGACAGCCGTCACAACACACATACCACTTCCTGCCGTTGTGCACCACTGAAATCGTTCCCTGACCGCCGGTGACCACGCATTCCCGCTGATTTCCGGATGTCTGCGCAAGTTTGTATCCCGATCGGGTGTAACCGATTCCGGCGATCCGTCGGAAACTGCCCGTGGAGACGGTCTGTCGCTCGAACAGCATTACCAGACGAATGTCTCTGAGTTGCTCAATGGTGCATCGATAACGTGAGCCGTCCTCTGCGGGTGGAGTAACGAGTCGGATCCTGGCCGGCAATGCAGCGGGAATGTGACCACGGTAGGTCCGGGCAGGCTTTCCATCAATCTGTTGGTGCAGGATCAGCTGTTTGCCGTCAGTCGAAATCGTGAGCGTGAGTCGTGAGAATTGACGACCGTCTTGAGTATCAAACCGGACCGCGGGCTGATTGGCTGAAAAGTCCCAGCGGCAAACGGTTTTTTCCTGCCAGGCGCCTTTTCGCGAACCATGTTTGGGTTGTCCAATGCCACGCCATGATCCGATGACGGAATTGAATGGCTGTAGTCGTCCGGGACGCCCGGTGTTTTTGGTGGAATCTATCACGGATTCCTGTTCGTTTGCTCCGATGGCCAGCGAGGAAATAACTACAGCGGAAATCAGCAGAATTCCACCTGCTGTCACTGACGAAAACAACCACTTCGGGTTGTGACCTGAATATTGAGTCATGTTTTAATCCAGTCGGATGTTATCAGTCGGTTCGATACTGATCCTGCAGTGGATTGACCGCAGATTCGGGAAGTGAGTAAAGATTGGCGACGAATTATTCTCAATCGTTCCGTTCTGTCTGCCGAAATTGTGGCCTGTGTGAAACAGGTCAGTCCGGCTAAATTCCTGAAAATTTTGCGATCCTCTCATGCTGCGACCTGTGTATGGAGTTGGTGTGTGTCCCGTGACCACGACGTTCCTGCCGGTTCGACACAGAGCTTTTCCGTCCGCAGGCGAACAGGTGTTTGGTGCAGATCGCCTGTTTTTTCGGCTCTGTTCCGCCTTGTTCCTTGCCTGTGCCAGATTGACGAACCTGGTTCTCTGCTGTCGGAATCAACCCGTTTACCGGTGCCAGGTGTCGATTGAATCCTGTTATTCAGCTTGCGGCAATTCGTCACAGTGTCGCGTACGGGACTTGTGGTTACCTAGATGATGATTCGTGTGGGCGGTGTGGTTACTGCTTCCCCGGTGTGTTGGGTATGGCACACCGTCGGACTGCCCCCGTAAAATGTGCTCGTTCTGTCACCCCTCCCCGCTTTGGTTGCGAACAAACCCGCTGATGGAATTTTTCAGAACTTCCGACATGCAGCACGTGGGACACAGGCAACCGCAACCAGGCAGCTGATAACAATTCGTCTACAGCCCGTTAATACACTGCCCCGCGTCTTTGTTGTGCAAATTCGGGTTGTGCGAATCGCTCGACTGAACCACAACAGAACGTGCTACGCTGTTGCGGCTTATGCGCTCCCGGCGATCGCAGGGCGTTCCTATGAGACTGCCGACTTCAGCTGGTCTGCCTTGTCTGTGGATTCCCAGGTGAATTCCGGTTCATTTCGGCCAAAGTGACCACCATGTGCTGTATTTTGGAAGATAGGTCGGCGCAACTGCAGATGGTTGATGATCCCTTTCGGATTCAGCGGAAAGATTTCTCTGACAGCTTCCTGGATTTTTTCTTCAGAATAATCTGACGTTCCGTTGGTATCCACACGCACACTCACCGGATCTGCCACACCGATGGCATAGGCCAGCTGAACTTCACATTCGGTTGCAAGTTCCGCGGCTACGATGTTCTTGGCAACGTAGCGGGCGATGTAGGCGGCAGATCGATCGACTTTGGTTGAATCCTTGCCGGAAAAGGCTCCACCACCGTGCCGTCCCCACCCGCCATAGGTGTCCACGATAATTTTGCGGCCGGTGAGACCTGTGTCACCATGCGGGCCGCCGATTACGAACAAACCGGTTGGATTGACATGGTACTTGGTGTTGGCATCCAGCAGTTCGGCAGGAACGGATTCCGGAACGACGTTATTCACAATATAATCACGAATGTCCTGCTGGGAAACGTCGGGTGAGTGCTGGGTCGACACCACAATCGCGTCGATCCGGATCGGACGGTTGTCCTGGTATTCGACTGTGACCTGACTCTTGCTGTCAGGACGCAGCCAGTCTACGTCGGCGTCCTGTCGCTTCTTTGCCAGCAGATTTATGATGCGGTGAGACAATGCGATCGGCAATGGCATCAATTCTTCGGTCTGGTTACATGCGTATCCAAACATCAGGCCCTGATCACCAGCTCCGTCACGATCCACTCCCTGAGCAATATCTGTGCTCTGGTTGTGCAGTGCCGAGAAGACACGACAGGAATCAGCATCGAAACCAATATCATCACTCACATAGCCAATTTCACGAACGACTCGACGGGTCACATCGACGTAGTCGATCCTGGCATCCGTTGTGATTTCCCCGGACAATACGACCAAATCCGTCGTGCACAGGGTTTCGCAGGCCACGCGAGACTTCGGATCCTGTTCCAGCAGCGCATCCAGGATGCCATCCGAAATCTGATCGGATACCTTATCGGGGTGACCCATACTGACCGACTCACTGGTAAATAAGTAGCTGGTCATAACCTGTGGCTTTCGTTCAACCGTAGATTTCGGAGGGAATTCAAAGGAGAGAGAATGATGATGACCGTCAGTCTACGCCGGTAATACAACAGACTCAACGGTCGCAGCCGATCTCGAAATCGAGATTCCGTGAAGTGGCTTGTCCTGTCTCGCCGGCTGAAAATAATGGCGAACACGGACCGCACCCTCATGGGGGTGAGACATTATTATGTTTGAGCGTCCTGCGACCTGAAAAATGTTCTGGCGGTAGAAGACCGTGCTGGAACGTCATCAGGGGCAGCGTTTGGTTGAGGGAAACGGCGTGTGGCTTCTGATCGGTATTGTCAGTGTCGGGAAAGTTGTCGGTTGCGATGCTGCACCGGAGCAGCTGGTGGTTTGTAGAGGTGTTCTCATGGAATACGATGGTTTTGCAGAGCCGTGAGAACTGGTGATCTAAACGTTTGTCTGCAACTGGCCCGGTTGTGGTGGTGTTTTCTATAGTTATCACTGTGTGTGACTCACTGCCGCACTTTTCACTGAACACTGTTTGACTCCGACTCAGAAAAATTAACTCCGACTCAGAAAAACGGATGTTTCGATGGAATATGTTTACTACACGCTGTTAGCACTGGCATGTGTCCTGATCTGGGCTGCCTGGCGCGTTCACGTGTGCAGATGTGGTTTTCAGGCCTGGGTTCTGCACGCGATCGCCCGGGGTTACACGCGTTTGATGTTTCGCGTGAAGGCGGCTGGCCCGCGAACGATTCCGGAAGACTCCGCCGCCATCATTATTGCCAATCACACCAGTCCGGTGGATCCGATGCTGATGTGGGCAGACCACTGTCGCGAATTCAAAAAATCCCGGATTCGCCTGCCAGGATTTATGACGGCAAAGGAATACTGTGAGATGCCCGGAATCGTCGGCTGGATTTGCGGTGTGATGGAATCCATTCCTTTGGCCCGCAGTGGTCGCGATATGGGACCAACCCGTGTTGCGCTCCAACGTCTCAAAAACAACCAGCTCGTTGGTGTCTTCCCGGAAGGCAAGCTGAACGACGTTGCGCCGGATGTCCAGTTGATTGAAGGAGATACCGGTGCAGCATGGCTGGCCCTTAAGTCCGGTGTGCCTGTGATCCCCGTTTATATCCACGGTGCCCCGCGTGGGAAATCGATGCTGCGTTCATTTCTTGTTCGGACACAGACAACGCTGCACTACGGACAGCCGATTGACATCAGCCGGTGGTTTGGTCAGCGACTGACTCAGGACATGCTGCGTGAAGTGACCGATGAACTGATGACCCAGCTGGCCAGACTTGGGGGGGTCCGCCCGCCGGCTCCCCGTGGCGGTAAGATCTCAATGCTGGCATCCCGTCAGACGTCTGAACAGCCGGTCGACGCCGGCCATCCGGTGTAACCGGAAATCCATTTCAATTCGTGCCTTTATGAGAAACCCGTCATAGTGTCCGGCCGCGACCAAAGAAGTTCTGTCCGTCCTGAGTTCGATCAGGTGATTTCCCGGCTTGCGGACTACGTCCTGGATCCTGACGCGACTGTTTCCTCGCTGGCGCTGGAAACGGCGCGGTATTGCTGGATGGATACGGTCGGTTGCGGACTGTATGCCCTCAGATATCCGGCCTGTACAAAGCTGCTGGGGCCCGTTGTTCCTGGTGCCGAAATGCCAGGTGGTGCACGTGTTCCGGGTACTGCCTGGGAGCTGGAACCGGTTCGTGCAGCCTGGAATATCGGGGCGATGGTCCGCTGGCTGGACTACAACGATACCTGGCTGGCGGCAGAGTGGGGGCATCCCTCCGATAATCTGGGTGCCATTCTGGCACTTGCCGATTTTCAGGCACGCAGCAGCTGCCCCGAGCTCACCATGCGCGACGTGCTTGTCGCGATGATTCGTGCTCATGAAATTCAGGGCGTGCTGGCGCTGGACAATTCGTTCAACCGGGTTGGCCTTGATCACGTGTTGCTGGTTCGGGTTGCCTCAACAGCTGTGGCGGCTGCGATGCTGGGATGCTCGCGCGATCAAATTCGCAGTGCTGTGTCTCATGCATGGCTAGACGGATCTTCATTAAGAACATATCGACATGCTCCCAATACGGGTTCCAGGAAATCATGGGCTGGCGGTGATGCTTCAGCTCGGGGGCTGTTTTTGGCACTGGTGGCTCAGCGCGATGAAATGGGATACCCGTCGGCTTTGTCCGCACCGCACTGGGGGTTTCAGGAAGTCAGCTTTGGTGGGAATCCGGTTAGATTGTCACGGGCTCTGGGAAGCTATGTGATGGAAAACATCCTGTTCAAAATTTCGTTTCCCGCTGAATTTCATGCACAGACGGCGGTTGAGTGTGCATTGCAGTTGCACCCCGTCGTTAAAGACCGACTGGACGAAATTGAACGCGTTGTGCTGGAAACGCAGGAATCAGGAAATCGAATCATTAACAAGACCGGTCCGCTGGACAACCCGGCAGATCGCGATCACTGCCTGCAGTACATGGTGGCTGTGCCACTGATCTTTGGGCGACTGACTGCCGACGACTATGAGGATGATATTGCAGCGGATCCTCGAGTCGATGCTCTGCGGGCCAGGATGGTGTGTTCTGAAAACGAAAGATTTACGCGGGAATATATGGAGTCCGGCAAACGTGCCATAGGAAATTCTGTGCAGGTCTTTTTCGGTGACGGCACATCCACGGAACGTATTCGGGTGGATTATCCGATCGGCCACCGACGTCGCCGCGATGAAGGCATTCCATTACTGATCAGCAAATTCGACCGTTATCTTCGGGGTGCGATTGAATCAGACGCGGCCGACCGGATTCTGAATCGGTGCAGCGATCAGACCTCATTTGAATGCTGCACCGTGAACGAGATGATGAAGTTGCTCACGCCACCTTCTAAATGAATCTAACTGACTAAATGAACCTAACTGAACGGTAATTGAAATGACCTGACCGGTTGTCTGAACGGCGTTCAGCAAGCTGAATCGCACCATCCGGCTCGTCTTGGTTGTCGATGCTGACAATAGTTCGAATTTTGTGGGTTTGTTACAGCTTTGTGTACTTCAACGCGGGACTGTGTTCTGTCGGCGGATCACCGGGTGTACCGGAAATGACGTCATCGGTTTGGAGCATTAACAAACCCGTGCTGTGGCACCAGCCGCATCCCTGCGGTGGCCTGTTGCCCGTCGCTCCACTCAAGAGGCACCTGGATTGCACACATGGCCGGCCTGTCACTGTCGTGCCAACGACTTATGTTCATTTATTTTGTGCCAGTTCAGACATCCAGGAGGTCGGGCCTCATGAGCAGCAGACTCCAAGCATTTCACTGGTGGGTCCCACTGTCGGGCAGTTTTTTTCAATAAAACACAAGGATGTGGAACAAAACGGACGAGTGAAAGTCATCGATTGTAATTATTCCATTTATTGACTTGCACAACATTATATGGTAATAAGGGGAACATGAGGATCTTGTGTTTGTAGGGTTAAGCTTCGTGTCTATACACGTAGCTGCACCTTTGCTGTCATGTTTTTTTATGTTCTAAGTACAGAGGTGGTTTGATGTTAACAAAAAAACAGTTGAAGTCCGGAAAGTCGCCGGGGTTCACATTGATCGAATTGTTGGTCGTGATTGCGATCATCGCGATTCTGATTTCCCTGCTTTTGCCGGCCGTTCAGCAGGCCCGCGAAGCGGCCCGACGGACTCAGTGTAGAAATAACCTGAAACAAATTGGATTGGCGTTACACAACTATCACGACGCTCACAATACCTTCCCTTGGGGACTTTATGCCGATGACACTTTCGGCTGGGGCGTCTACATTCTGCCGTTCCTGGATAACGGCGACGTGTATGATGCACTCAGTCCTGGAGATCCGACCGTCTGGACAATTATTGACTCGGACCCCGGAGATGATGATGCAAGTCACCAAACCCGAGGCATGATTCCGGACTGTGCGAACGGACCGGCGGCCATCCGTCAGCAGCTACCTGCCTTTATTTGTCCGTCTGTCATCTGGGCTCTTAACGACGCTCCAGCCGCAAGTTCATGTGGTGTTTCGGATTATTGCGGCAATCGTGGTTCCGGCAACATGACTGACGGTATCGGGGACGACGACCGTGGTAATACCCATGGAATGCTTGGTCAGCTGTTGGACAAAAATGCAAACGTTGGCGGTGAAGGGATTGTCAAAATTCGTGACGTCACCGACGGAACCAGCAATACCATCTTCGTGGGCGAAGTAAGGAATCACGATGACGACACGGGTAATCCAGCTGCCACAATTAATGACGACGACCTCCCGAATGCCGGTGGAAAGCGTTCCTTTTGGGCAGGGGTTTCCGGCGGTTTTGGCGGACGGCTTTGGGACAAACACATTCGTATGACCAATACCGAACATAGCATCAATCAGCTTCCGAAAGGTCTTAACCCCACTGGACCCAAAGACGGTGACTGGAGCTTTGGTAGTTTTCATCCAGGTGGAGCACAGTTTGCCTTCGGCGACGGCTCGGTTCATCTCTTGAGTGAAATGATGGCTGGCTCGGTTTACGAAAGACTTGGCTGCCGTGACGACGGTTTAATCGTCGGTGAATATTAAAAGTACGTTTTCTCAAAGACGACTTAGCTGCTGATTGCAGCTAAGTCAGTTGAGACTGATTTCGCTGAGAAGTTCCGTCTTTTTTTAAAGGCGGAACTTCTTTCCTTGAACCGTTTCCGCTTGTTATTTTGTCAAATTAGTGAAGAGAGTAAAAAGTGAAAAGCCAGCTGCTATATTTGCCGTATCGGTTCATTACAACGGTGTTGCTCGGAACGATGTGTGTGTTCGGTGCAGGTTGTGGCGTAGAAGGTGAAACCTTTGAGTACGTAACGATTCGCGGCACGGTGACTTGTGAGGGGAATCCTGTTCAATCTGGTGAAGTGCGGTTTGCGCCTAGGGAGAAGCCCATAAACCAACCAGGGTCGCACCTGACCGGCAAGCCCGCCTATGCCAGCATCAAGTCGGACGGGACGTATGTCCTCACCACGAGTACGGCGGGTGGCGTGCCGCAGGAAGGTGTTGTTGTTGGTGCGCATCGTATTTCCATCACCCCGTCCAGCAGACCGGTCACGGAAGTGCTGATGGTGGATGATGCGGATTCGGTGGAGGCGGAGGAGCTCGAAGAGGAGGCCGAGGAGGCTGGTTTCGATAATCCGCTCTTGATTCCGCTTCCCTGTGCCCAGGTGGCCGATCTGGATGTTTTAGTCACTGCGACGGACAGTGTGATTAACATTGAGATGTCCGGCGGAGGGAAGATCACCAAGGGCACTTCCGAATAATCTAATAACCGGCTGCTCTGAAGAAATTCACGAGTGATGTCGTCGGTGTATCATCAGACATCGGATCAAGGCGTGTGTTATTCTGAACAGTTTGGTGCGCAGCTGTGAGCCGGAACCGTTTATCTGTCATCGGTTGATACCGGCTCGTCGGCTGAAGATTCCCAGTCGGTGCTGTAGATTCGCGGGTGATTCCTCAGAAACTGTGACCAGCCTTCGAGATTCGGTCCCCAGGGTGGTTCAGCAAGTGGCTCTGTGAGCGGTACGATCCAGTCTGCCGGCCAGATGTTGTAGGGCTCTCGTGCAAGATCAACCGTGGGATCAATCAGTCTTTGCGGACGGCGTCCGTTGATTGAAAGCCATCCGTCGACACGTATTTCGATCGGTCCCTTCAGCCCGCGACGACGCAACTCGTTCTGAATGTCGGCGTTGCCTGCCAGAAACCTGGCAAACTGCTGAATCATCCGTGGCTTACCCGCATATTTTTGGATTTGCCGTTTATTTAGGTATCCGCCTGGGTCGAGTTCCAGGGATCGACCGGTTGCCGGTTCATGAGCGAAAAAGCGGGCGACTCCGCGCTTGGAGCGAAGCATCATGTGCCAGGAAAAACGGTGACCTTCTTCAGTCCAGTTGACATCTCCGGGATACAGATGGTGGCGAAAGGGGACGAGACACTGTAATCCCAGATACAAGGTCAGAATTGCAATTACTAATTTTTGTGGAGCTCCGAGTGTCACAACGGTCGAGTCTGCGATTTCGGCGGGCCGTACCTGTGTAAACCTGGACAGCAGGCGACGAGGGACGTCGATTGGAAAGTAGATCAACGTTGCCAGCATCATCAGCCACGGAAAAATTCCAATATTGAACAGCAGGGTGTTGGTCATATGAAAGAAAATCGTGACCGCGTAAGCCAGCAGGCGGGTTCGTCGCCACAGGATCATCGGGATCACCAGGAGGTCGTAAAACAGTCCTCCGTAGCTGAACAGGATTGCGGCTTCCCATGTGCGGAAAAACTCACTGATTGCGCCCGGGAACCAGTGGGCCTTTTCTGACAACCACAGATACATGGGCTCCCCCCGCAGCCAGTCGTGATTGATTTTTGCGATCCCTCCGTAGAAGTACGGGATAGCGACCTGGAGCCTCAGTAGCCACAATGACCAGGCGGGCGCTACGTTCGAACGAATGCGGGGTCTGATGAGGGCGTCGAGTGAAAATGCCTGGTGTGCAGGAAGAAAGGTCATCACCAGCGTCAGCAGACAGACCAGGTAGAAGTGGTTCAGGTAGTTGATCTGATTGAGCAGAAACAAATAGGTAAAACCCAGGAAGAACAGAAACATACTCAGGCGGTACATCAGGCCTGCAATGATGAAGACCGACAGAATGCCCATTATTCCAAGGAGAACCCACATTCCGTTGCCTGGAAGCGGCTGAACCCATTCAAAGCCCTGATATTTGAAAAGGAACGGATTGTTGATATTCCAGGAAAGCCGGTATCCCGAGTAATGCTTCCAAACCGTGTAGAGCATTTCGATGCCGAACAGGATGCGAAAGTATACCAGCCATCCATTGTCGACCGGTTTGAACAGAGCGCTGCTCCACGGCATTGATGTCCGTTGCTGCTCTGGCGACTTGTCCGGAACCTGATTTGGGGTCGCGGGTGCGTCAGTCAATGGGGCGGGATCCGTCGGACTGTGCCGTTTTGAAGTCAATTGCAGGCCTCATGCGTTGTGTGCAGTCGGGCTAAGTTAAGCGTTGCCACAGAGTGAAACAACAGGCGACGCCCACTTGAAATCTTAACACCACCGAGCCGGTGTCGGAATAAACCGCTGAACGAATTTGAGGGCATCTGAAAGCTTCATTCGCAACGTACTGCGAATCCCGTGACCGGATCAGTGATGGCAGTACTGATCCGTACGTGTGTTTCGGATTACTCGAGGGGCTCCAGGAACCAGTCCCTTTGATAAAGTGGCGGTACCTCAGGCTCCTGCAGGCCTTCACCGGTAATCTGATCAATCGACCAGAGGCTTGTATAACCAATGAGACCGGGAAGCTCATCGTCAGCTGTGAACTGCAGAGCAGGGAGTGCGTCACTGGACTTCATGCGGCCCAGACTGACGGACGACATGCGACGCACTTTGGGTTGCTCGGGTTCATCAGGATCTTTGTCGGTCATTCGATCTGCGAAAAGTTCCGTAAGATCCGAGGGTGCACTTCCGGCATAGAGATGCCCCAGCGACCAGATGGCAGCCGATCGGGGTTCGAAATGGAAACTGTTTTTGGGGATGTAGCGGCGAAGCAGCGTCTCTGATTCGGCAAATTTCATCTGGCCAAACATCTGAAAGATCTGCGAGACTTGTTCGGCGGTCCGGACATTTCTGCGATTGGAAGCAAGCTTTGTGTTTGTCATGCGTGTGGCGTAACCAAGCAAAGGATCCAGAGTATCGGGAATCGCCAGTTTTCTCAATGACCATGCTGCCGCCACGAATACTTCCGGACGTTCGAATTCAAGCAGTTCAATGAGTCGGTCGGCAGCCGGTTCGTGGTCCAGGTTTGCTGCCAGAATCGCTGCCTGCTCCAGGCCCCGCCAGCTACTGGTTCTCAGCATATTCATCGTCTGTTCCCGGACCACGGTATCGAAATTTTCCGATGTGGAGAGATCGGCCAGTGACATACGAACGTAGCGTCGCAGGGCGGGATGGGGATCATCCAGCATCGTTCCGATTTTCCTGATCGTATCGACCGACGGACGAGCGACGAGGGCCTCTGCTCCCAGTCGACGAACGTTGGCGTCAGCACTGCTGATGATCTGATCTGACATAGAGACGATCAGATTGGGGTCGAGTTCCAGCAATCGCTGCAGCGCAACTGCGGCGACCGCCGGTTCCTGGTCAAGTGCCAGTTTCAGCAACAAGGACCGCGTTTCCTCGCTGCTGTGACGAGTCAAAAAATACGCCGATACCAGTCGGTCAATCAAACCTCTCGAAGATTGGTCAGCGGCCAGGGCCGCGGCAGGCTCTTCAAGCCCGCTCGTTTGAAGGATTGACACAGTCCTGGCCGCCTCCAGGCGAATGTCTGCCGGCTGCTCACGGTTGGTTGCCAACTCCAGCAAAGTGGCAGTTGCCCGAGTGTCTCCGACGGTTGCAATTCCGTTGATAGCAAGCAGCAGGGGGCGTCGCAAAAATCCAGGATCCGCCAGCCGGGCCAGCCAGACATCCCGAGCCGGTTCATAATCCCACCGGGCCAGTGCAGGTTCCACAAACTGTCTCGCGTTGCCGCCGGCAGTGCTGATATATTTTGAAAGGAGCGGTGCGGACACACGCGCATCGAGGACCACCAGGGCACGGGCGGCCGACAGACGGACGAGGGGGTGCTGCGACGTGTCCGAAAGAGTTTCCTCGATGACCGGGATTGTTTCTTTGAGTCCTGGCATGCCGAGTCTGTAGGCACGGACAATCGATTCGATCACTTTTCTTTTCAGATCTGCGTTATCGCGTTCGAGTACCGATAGCCACAGAGGTAAGAGCTTTGGCGAGAACCTGACTTCGCGCTGCGGGACTGTCAGGTCCGGATCCTGATCGAGAATGCTGTCGACGTCGTTGACATTCTGAGCCCTCAGGATTCCGGGGGTCAGCATCATGAACATGAGTAATGTCCGTATCCCGGCACCCCGAATAAACATAACGGGTGAGCTGAAGACGGCCGAAGTCCGCTGGAGGAGTTGATGATTCAAACGTTGTGGATCGTGAAGCATTGAGAATCGGATGAGGGTTACTGAGGACGGGTTAATCGCCAGGTTTGGGTGAGCAGTACTGCCAGCATGATCGCAGTCAGGCTTCCCATCATCCACCAGTTGGCGGTTACAAGATCATATTGTGTGAATCCGGGTGCCTTGATGGCTGAAAGTGCAGCCGCCATTGGATTCAGAGCCAGCGCCGTTTCTACGGTCGATCGTCCGAATGGTGCATCCTCGCCCAGCCAAACCAACATTGTGCCGGCAAACAGACTGAACAACATCACGTAGGTGGTTGTTGTTGCCGGTGCTGTCCGGGCAAACAGACTGCTGACTGTGGCACTGAGAACAACGACAAATCCGGCTGTTACCAGCAGGCAGGCAATCACCTGCTGGATTTGCAGACGCAGCCCCGGGTCGATGTACATCATCACTGCGTATCCCGGCAGTGTCGCCAGTAGTAACAGCAGGACCGGCCAGACGACGCTGAGCAGCTTGCCTCGCAGTATGGCGCCGGCAGTCAGAGGAGTCAGCAGCAGCATCCGCCATCCGCCAGTCTCCCGTTCCGCGCTGATTACTCCGACAGCGAGGCTCGGTGTCACAAGGACAATCAGCGCCACCTGCATCACAACCAGAATCCCTCCAATGGTCTGCACATCCCAGTCCATCGTGCCAGTGGTCGTGAGAATCGACAGCGTCAGTGACAGGATGGTGCAGCCGGCAACCATCCGGAGCATCCAGTGCGACCGCCCAAAGCGACGACAGCGAAACTCCTTAACCATTACCGGATTGGCCCACCTGCTAATGGATGGCTTCCGTCGCTGTGGATCGACCAGATACAGTAATCGCCGTATCAGCCGGGTGGATTCGGATTGATCGTCGGTGATGGCTCCCGACGATCGGGGACGATCGAGCATTGAAGAGTTCAGTCGGGTGACTGTGGCCAGCACATAGGCACCGGTGGTTACTATCGAAAACAGAACGTAGCGCCAGGACGCGGACACCTCAGTGATTACTCCCTGTGAGCCGATATCTTCCTGTCCCAGTAATTCCATCACGGCCGGAATCGGCGATACGCACTGCAACCAGGCAGCAAGTTTTGAGAGCAGGCCTGGCTGACCCTGAAGGAACAGGTGAGGGCCCAGGACAACCACCGTGGTGACCAGTACGAGTCCGTATGTAATTCGCAGGGAGGAGTCCGATGAGCCGGCGCGTGAACTGACGAACAGTCCCAATGTGGCATACTGAACAGCCACCAGCATCAGGATTCCGTACAGGCCAAGCACACCTGTGACGAGGCCGACTCCTCCCATGGCATAACAGGTGACAGCAGCAGGCAGACTCATGACCAGCAGCATCAAAGCGAATCCCAGAACGCCCGCCAGTTTGCCGACGTAGATTTTCCAGGGACTCATCAGAGTGTTGATTAAAAGCGCCAGGGTTCTGCCGGTCCGCTCTCGAACAATTGATGTCGCCGGAAAAACCGGCACAAGCAGAATGAGCGTGGCCAGTAAGCCGTAACCAAACAAGCGAAACACCTGTCGAGACTGTGAGCCGGAAAGATCCACTAACGCGTCCGTCGGCCAGCGCAGCAGTACGAGCAGAGCGAAGAACACAGCCACGCTGACCTGAAGCGCAAACGCTCTGCGTGTTCGCAGGATTCCCACTAATTCACGGTGCAGGATCGGATTGTTCATTCCTGGCCTCCGGATTCGTCACTCCGGCCGGCTGCCGACGTCGACGGTGATTGCTTCCCTCTCTCGTCTGTTTTTCGTGCAACCGAAAGAAATACGTCCTCCAGATTACTCTGAATTTCACCGAACCGTGAAACAGCAATCCCGGCCGCCACCAGCTGACCCAGCAGCTTCGTGACATCTGCTTCGGATTTGACGGTCCGAAACCGCACGGTTGCCTCGGCCGCCGATGCGGTGATTTGAGGCGATTTTTCCTGGTCGACGAATTCGCGAACCACACGTGTGGCCTCATCGAGCTGATCTGCGGACAGGAGCTGTACTTCGATTGTTTGCTCCTGGCTAATCTCCCGCATGATTTCTTCCAGAGTACCAAATGCCCGCAAACGGCCGTGAGTGATCATCGCCACCTGGTCACAGATTCGTGCCAGTTCCGGCAGGATGTGGCTAGTCACAATCAGTGTTTTGCCCATCTCGGCCAGTCTCAGCAGCAATTCCCGCATCTCAATTCGTGCCTGGGGATCCAGGCCATTGGCCGGCTCGTCAAAGATCAGCACTTGGGGGTCGTGCAGAAGGGTACGGGCAATACCGACTTTCTGCTTCATTCCATGACTGAGTGTTTCGACATACCGGTCCTTCATATATGTTGACTGTGTCGTCTCCATCACGGCTTCAATTCTCTTTCCGCGTTCTCCGCGGCCGATGCAGAATGCAGCTCCGAAGAAGTCCAGATATTCATGGACTCGCATATTGTCGTACGAGCCGAACGTATCGGGCATATAGCCCACCAACTGCCGAATCTGTCTTGCGTCACGAACGCAGTCGACTCCGGCGATGTAGGCCGACCCGCTGGTGGGTCGCGCAAGTCCCACCAGGATGCTGATTGCCGTGGTCTTGCCTGCGCCGTTGGGGCCGATCAAGCCCAGAATCCGGCCTCGATCCAGCTGCATCGACAACGAATCCAGGGCGGTAAATTCACCGAAACACTTGGTCAGATTCTCCGTGACGACCACGGGGGAAGACTGTTCCATCCTGATACTCACGTATTTATTTCGTATTGAAGACTAAAAAAGGGCCTGTCCTGACAACACGGGACGGGACAGTCTGGTAGAGACTTGGTGATTGCAATCACCGGATTCTTGGGCAGGGCAGTTTCAGCGATCAGGGCTCAAGTGTCTCTCCCTCCGCCTCGACCCGCAGCGAATCAATCCTCCACAGGTTAATCGAACCCGCATCAATGTTTTCAATTGTCGCTTCGTTACCCTCGGGAACGAACACAAAGATCCCCAGCGTTAAACCGCCCTTCTCATCGAGCACCAGTGAATTCGTACGGTCTACTTCCAGTGTCACACTTCCGACAGGAGATTGATTACTGGCAATCACAACAGGCTCGTCTTCTGTTTCCTGCGCGATTTCAATTCGCGTGACAGGACCGGTAATACGGATCATCACAGCCACCCGGCTAAGTTTCATCGGGAGAACTTCATCCGGGAACTGCACCCGCAGCCATGTCTTGGTCGAAGTCTGCTTTTCCACCCATTCCCCGGTGCGGTTCATATAGGTGGAAGAAGAAACTCTTCCCTGAGCCGTACGATAAGGAAGAAACGGCGACGGTATCGCCACCTGGGTGTTCGGCGATGTGCGTTCCATAACCAGTGGAATGGCAAACAGGGCCGTACCCAGTATGCGGGTTTGCTCGGGAAACTCGAACCCGGTTGCAACAGATGGTCCCCAGGCAAACAGTGTGGGCCGATCAGGGTAGGGGGTGTCGGTTACTCGCGGCATCAACCGTCGATAGATTTCCTGTCGGCGGCGCTGTTCATCACTTAGCAGACTGGTGGAGACGAATTCACCCTGGGCCAGTACGTCATCGCTGTTGACGGTAAATTCTCCCGTTGACGACATCTGAACCGAGAGACTTTGACGACCGGGGGTCGCAACCACGATATCAGTCAGTTCGTCAGGAGATGATGTTGATACCTGGCCCTCAAATCCGCCGGGGCCAAAACGGCCTCTGGCCTGAACCGGAGTGGGGGCCGTTGCGGTGAGTTCAAAAGTTGCTGACTGTTCCCCCGGAGGCAACGTCATGTTCTCCCAGTGCCAGGAGCCCAGATCTGTCGACAGCATACGAATCGCTCTGCCTCGTGATTCATCGGAATGCGGAACCAGGACACCACCGTTTGTCGCTGCGATTGTGGACTGCGCGGGACTTTGGTAATACAGACTTGCCACACCGGATACCTGCAGGGCATCGCTGCCCGCAGCGGTCTGCACGAACTGCATTTGCGCCAGCGTGTTCGGCACGGCCTGTTTTAGGGATGCCCCCTTCAACGCAATTGCCGCCGCCGCCGCGACGGCAATGGTCGGCCCCAGCCATCCGAGCTGTTCAAGTCGTCCTCGTCGGATCAGCCAGAGTCCGCCAAAGAGCACTCCACTGCAAAACGAGGCCAGGGTGGCTGCGACAACTCCACGACCGGCAATGCGGTACCCAATCTGTTCGGCCAGCATCGGGGCGAAATCTTCGGTTGGAACCGGTGGCGGGACCGACGGCTGAAAGAATCGGTCAGCCAGCGTCTGCAGAGGGAGGGTTGCCAGGTAGTTTGATGAGAACAGCGGCTTGGTGACAACTTTCTCGTCCGGCGGACGAGACCGAAACCACCCTCGGGGGCCGAGCGTGGTAAACAGAATCTCTCCCTGACCAGCTCTCTTCCAGAAAGCTGCCGGCCAGCCGTTGACTGAATAGGCCACTTCACACCGGCCACTCATGACACGCAGAAGTTGCACGGGCTCTTCGAATTGACGGAGCTCACCATCAGGTGTTTCGTAACCCTGTTGTTGTCCTTTAATCTGCAGTTCAGTGAGACCGACCTGATCAACCACCTGACAGTCAAATGTCTCACCCAGTAACAGGCTAACGGTCTCAGGCTTCAGCTGGTCGAGCATGACCCACAGCCGGCCACCCGAGTGCAGCCAGTCACGTATCGCTGTCAGCCCCGCCGTATCTTCAGCGATACGGTCGCCGGAGACGATCAGCTGATCCATAGCCTGCAATTCGACCCCTGATGCCGGCAGGAAATCGTCTAGGTATTCAGAGACCACGCGCGAGCGTCCCGTTGCAATCCTTGCTGCCATGGACAACTCCATGGCCTCCTCGTCCGCACCGACATCCTGATCGCTGATTGACTTGGTCACGACGGGTTGCCAGCCGGCGGGAAGAATTCCGTCGTCAAACATCCGTCCCTCGCGGGTCTTCACAACTACACCGTCTCCGTCAGCCGAATCGAGTAGCATCGTTTTGACGTCGTAGCGATTATTCTCGGGGACTTTCTGTCCCGGAGGCAGGATCATCACTGTCGACCGATGGACACTCAGAGGTGGTAGCCACAAACTCTTGGCATACTGAAGATTGGGGTCGTTGGCGAAGTGTGTCGCAACGACCACCTCTCTGTCCGTGTCCGCCCTGTTAACGACTTCAACACCCATCGTTCCCCATTTTTGCGGCATGTAGTGGCCGACTCCGGCGGGCACGGCCGCCCGACGCAGGGCGGGCGGTCGGACAGTGTTGTTCTGAGCAATGCAAAACGGCAGAGAGTGCACAGCAGCTGTGATCCACAACAGGCACAGAACTGGCAGTCGCACGCGAAATCTCTTAACGCGGTCTGTCCTCGCCCGAATTTGAGCTAACTCCAGGAAAAACTCCCGACAGTTACTTCGTATATGTGCACAGAACGTTAAGAACCCGGACCAAAAGTAAGTGACCCTCTGCATCATCGGACCTGCAGGGAGAGAAAACTTGTCAGCACCCACCATTAGACGTGTAGCTCCCCGTTCAATAAACATATTATGACAGGACGTGACAGGACGTGACAGGACGTGACAGGATTTGAGCAGGGATTGCCATATTGCCGGTGCAGCCAAGCTGGCAGCTCATACACGTCAACAGCAAACCAACTTTGCGAAGTATTGTCAAACAGAAATGGCTGACGGTTTGAAAGATCGAAAACGAACCTGTAATTGACCATTCGGCGACGTGTCACCACAGCATGATATTCCGGCTGTCCCGGGCGAAAGTGCGTTTCGGCGTAACTACTCCTGCACTACGTGCACGGATCGCGTTCCGATACAGGACGCCGTTCGAGACCCGGCGCGCGTTGGTTGAAGGTGGCATTGAACCGTGGTGACAGGCATTCGGTGTCAAACCGTTTGGCGGTCTCAGTTGTCATTTCTGCGAATTAGTTTTTCCGGTATTCGAATGATGGCTCAGCAGCACGTCCCACTGGTGTACGGGCAGCGTCCAGGTTTCCTCGCGCAGCGGCTCTTTCAATGGCAGGATCCATGGTTTGTGCCGCAGTGATCGGTGTTCGGCCGCCAGATTAATTTTCGGATCGATCAATGCCTGCGGCCTTCGTCCGTTGAGCGACACCAGCATGCTGGCGCGGATCTCAACCTGATCTTCCGGTGATGTTTTTAGTTGCTGTGCAAGGAATTTGCTGAATTGCAGGACCATATCCGGATCCTGAAGACGAACAGCCTGGTACCTGGCCAGGTAAGGCTTGGGGTTGACATTGACGGTTTGCCCCGTTTCTGTATGTGTTGCGATAAAATCGAGGCGAACTTTCTTTTCACGCAGCATCATCCGCCAGGCGAATCTGGCGCCTTCTTCCGTCCAGTCGACATTGCCTGTGTAAAGAAAGTGTCGGAACGGAGCCAGCAACTGGACGCTCACGTATGCGCCCAGTCCGACGACAATAAGTTTCTTTTTCAGCGAGAGACTTCCATTGCCGCTGCTGTCGACCCTTTCAACAGCAGTTCGACGTCGTTGCCGCCAGAGGTACCGGGGCCATTCCGGTCGAAAGAATACCGTCGTCGCTCCAATCATCAGCCACGGGAACACACTAATGTGGAACAGCGCCGCATTCGCCAGGTGAAAAGCTACGGACAGAATGAAAGCCGTTTTTTGAGTCCGCTGCCATAAGAGCAGAGGGACGACGAGCAGGTCAAACGCGAGTGAGCCCCAGGCAAAGAAAAAGATCATCCAGTCCTGATCGACGTAAGGTCCGATCAGCGGATACCCCCCCTTGTCGGCCAGCAACAGTCGTATGGGAGCTCCCTGCAGCCAGTCGCCGCTGAGTTTTGCCGTGCCTCCAAAGAGATAGGGGATCCCGATCTGAATTCTAAGGATCCACAGTGCCCATGCCGAAACAGCTGCCGATCGAATTGTCGGTACGCGAATGGCATCGACAGCAAATGCCCGGTGTGCCGGCAAAATTGCCATCAGCAGACCAATGAGCACGATCAGGTAATTGTGATTTTGATAGGATGTTTGTTCCAGTAGAAACAGATAACTAAAACACGCACACAGGAATGGGGCAGCGATCCGATAGTAAAAGCCGAATGTGACACAGATCGACAGTGCCACCATCACGACAAAGTGAATGTACATGCCGGCACCGGGCCAGGGGCGTATCCACTCAAAACCGTACCAGGTGAAGTGAAATACGGGGTCGATGTACAGTCGTTTAATCCAGCCTTCATCGCTGATGATTAAAGACGATGCGTACCACAACATTGTCAGTCCATAGACGATGCGGAAGAACGCCAGAAAAGATATATCCACAGGGACAAAGAGCTGACGCGAGACCGCGTGAGAGACAGAAACCAGACGGTTTTTTAGGGGACTGCTGACGGATTGCATCGTGGGCACACTATCTTGATCTGGGGTCCGGATCACCGCGACCCGGCTACAGGCGGCTTGTCGCGGACTTTGATTCGTACCCCGACCCTTGTGAAGCGACCCGGGTGTCGCTCAAATATTTTGTACTTGGGATATCGCGACACCAATGGATGGGATTCGTACCGAATTCCGGGCCATGAGTAAAGGGGATCCGTCCGGACGGTACGCTGACAGCCGGCCGCCGGTGAGGACTGGAGCAGGTAGCAATTCTGTTGTTGCCCCTGGCTCACGGTCCTGCAGCAGAATGGCCTGTCCATGTTTTGTAAGTCTATATTTATAATGAGCTTGCGGCGACAGCGCGGTGGTTGAAGAAGCTGGCAGTGGCTGTGTTGAACGTTTCACGCAATGCCGGATTTTTCTGTTCGGTTGACAGAAGTCCACGATCATTTAAAAGCGGTGACTCAGGTATTTCGGGCCTTTGGCCAAATCAGTTTCATTGATTTCTAAGTACGTCGCGGCTGTCCCGGTTGCTGTCTGTATCAGGAATCGGTGCGGTGTCTCTACAGCTCAGGCTGCGGCGGAAGATCATGCCGCAGTTACTTGAGCGGCTTGCCGGTTTGAATCCGGTTGAGCCGGAACGCAGAACTGTTTATGGCGTGTCCAGGATCAGTTGGTGACGTACAAACAAAGCCGAAAGAAGGCCCGCCGGTGTTGCGAAGAAATTTTGGCTGAATTCCCCGGCTGTCTGACTGATCACACAAGCCGCGGCAACTGACCGGATTGCGGGTCTGGAGTTATCCAACGCCGGTTTGCCATCAATGAATCCGGCGGAGAGATTTTCAAAACTGATCGAATAACGTGGCGATACAGCTCAAAAAAGTGGTCACACTAATGAAGCGCGGAGCAGACTGAATCATGAGTGAGAGAAACCGACATCCGTTCGTCAACAGTCCATCGATTGTTGCTACGGTCGCCATCGTTGTCGTGCTTGCACAGGCTGCCTCACAATCACCGGCAACTGAGCCGGAAGGTCTCGTTGGCCACTGGTCATTCAATGACGGTACGGGCAGGGACTCATCCGGTAACGAGCAGTTGGCCGGGTTGGGTGGAGCGAAAATATTCTCGCTGGGAGACGGTCAGGCCTGTCTGCAGTTTGCTGAAGAAGTCGATCCTCTGCGGATTCCTGTCTCGCCAGAGTCCCCGGCTGCTATCGAAAGGGGGACTGTCAGCTTCTGGATGAGTACGTCCAGCGATCGGACCAGCATCATCAGGTTCAATAACCGAGCCGTTGAATTGAATTCGTATCGTGGCGACTTTCAGGCTCGGTTTCGTGGCAACGACGACTTCAGGTACGGAACGCTGGTGATGGATTATGACTGGCCAAAGTACGACATGCGAGAATTCGCCTTCTATGGACATCCTCGGGCGGCCGTTGGCGATGCTGAGTGGCATCATTTTGCGGTTGCTTACGATGATCAGGTGGGAAAGATCATCGGTTGGCGGGATGGGCAGCTGATCGCGGTCGTTGATCTGTCAACCGTGGGTCCGGAACCGCTGATGCGACAGGGATTGAGCGAAATTACGGCCGGAGAGGAATTCATTGGTTTCCTGGATGATTTGCGGATCTACAACAGGGTGCTGTCCGACAGTGAACTGCGGTCTGTCTATTCGTCAACCCGCTCAGTGTATGCCGATCGCCGTGACACGAATCATCCGGATCGGCCCATGAAGTCCTACAGGTTTCAGGAGCAGGATCGCACGCTGTATCGTGCGTGGCTCCAGTATCACCCGCCTGCACGTGAACAGGGTCGCGAGTTACTGAAGACCATCGTCGCCGAAGGCCGGCATTCCACAGTCCGGACAGCAGCATCGGAGTTGAAAGATGCCGTCAGATCCATGTTCTCATTTACGCCGTCGGTGACCGAACAGGCTGATTCCGGCACAAAAGTAGTACTTGGCACACCCGCAACGTCCAGCTGGATTCGCAGTCACGCCGACCAGTTGGGGCTTGACCGCATCGCGGATGACGGATTCGTGATCAGGACTGTATCGTCAGGGGAAAGTTCCACGCTGGTTGTGGCAGCACGTATTCCGGCAGGTGTGATCTTCGGCACGTTCGATCTGATCCGGCGCATACAAACCGGACAGGACCCGCGGCAGCTGGACGTGTTCGAGAACCCTGCAATTCCCATTCGCATGGTCGATCACTGGTCATATTTCCGAGGTGTCTTCGGTGACAGATGGCGCGGTGGCGGCCGGGACAATTCGATCTTCAGCTGGGAGGAGTTAAGGACGGGTGATACCAGGCAGATTCGCGACTGGGTCCGCATGATGGCCTCAGCCGGCTGGAATGCCATTTGTCCCTGCGAAGTGAACTGGCACTACCGAGACAATTTTCTTGATCACCTGGACGAAGTCGAAGTCCTTGCGGAAATCCTGCGGGATTACGGCATGAAACTGTACTGGAGCCCCAGTTATCTTCTGGCGCTCGACCAGAGTACGGCGGACGCGTTGTATGCGCGCGTCCCTGACTTTGGCGGGTACATGATGAAGCTGGGGTCAGAAAAACAGAATGGCCACCCCGGGCCGCCGATGGTGAATCGTATTGCAGACACCGTTATGCCCTGGGGGGGGACGGTGCTTGTTCGCGGGTTCGTTTACGGCAATCTGCGTTACACGCCGGAACCGTATCGCACTTTGATTCCCCACGACATTTTTGCGCCGAAAGACGGAGAATATCGAGAGAATGTGATTATTGTTCCCAAGGGCAGTGCCGGTGACTGGGACTACTCCGCGCCCATTCCGGCAATTGATGGGGCGCTGCAAAAAAATCTGTCCGGAAGTGAACAGGTCATCGACAAGAAGTTTCCCAGTTCCTGGGTAGAAAAATGGAAATGGTGGCTGGAGCAGGATCATTATCACGATGGTCCCGGTAGCCTGAACAAGCTGAATGTGGACTGTATCATGGGCGTTTCCATGATCAGTCCCTCACCCTCGTGGACATCAACTCCGCTGAATATGGTCAACTACTATGGCCTGGGCCGGCTGGCCTGGAATCCTGATCGAACTGTTGACGAAATTTATACGGAGTGGATTCAGCAGACATTTGGCCACGACCCGGAAGTGGTTGACATTATCCGGGACATCCTGCTGATTTCGGACGATGCAGCCCGAAAACTTTATATGTACAGGGGTTACCGAGGAATCTGGATTGACAAAGGTGATGTCGGCCTGGTCGAACGCAAATTACCCTACGTGATCAACCGTCACGGGATCGGGCCGACCAGTTCCCGACTGCAGCAGCGGGTGCTCAGTCAGTACTCAGCCGGCCTTCGCGATGTTTTCGCTGATCCGTTGCGCAGTGAAGAGTACCTGTCTGCCTTTCACTTCAAACGTCACGACTACCGATTGTCCATTGGTCGGACACTGATCGAGGACGTCTACGGGGGTATGGAAGAAGCAGTGGATCTGGCCGCAAAGATGGTTCGTCTCTGGTCGGGGCTGGAAAACAGGATTGACGACCGTCGATATGAGTACACCCGTGAAGCGCTTGTCGAATTTGCTGAAGACGCACGCATCACTCGCGACGCGACAGCAGCCGCATTCGAAAAGTACACCGGCCGGGATCGCAAAGAAACTCTGGCTGGTCTGACTGCTGACGGCCTGGCGAGAGTTCAGGTTTGGAATGTACGGCATTTCGGAGCCGGTGAGCACGCCGCGACGAACGATGCTCCGGCGTTCAACGCGGCGATTGATGCCTGTTCATCTGCCGGTGGTGGTACTGTGTTTGTCCCGACGGGAATCTACCCGGTCGGGACCATTCACCTCAAAAGTAACATTACGCTGGTGCTTGATAAGGGGGCCATCCTCAGAGCCGCTGACGGGCACATGGACTCCCGGGAGCCCAATCCACATGCCCACGGGCTGACAGATCCTGCGTTCTATCACTGGGAAGCATCACTCATTCGGGGCAGTAATCTGGACAACATCAAAATCTACGGTCCCGGAACGCTGGATGGTTCCTCGCTGACCGTCGGCAGCGATGTACCGGAGGGGACCGGAGACAAGGGCATTGCCCTGAGAAATTGCCGGGATGTGGAAATCCGCAATCTGAATATCCGTAAGGGAGGGTATTGCGCACTGCTGGCGACGGGTTGTCGAAATCTGCTCATCGACAATGTCACCATCAAAACCGACCAAAACGGGATCACTCTGGCGCAGTGCAGGGATGTTGACGTCGCTCATTGCCACATTGATGCGGTGCGCTATGACGACGGCTATCCGGCCGGCGGTGAGGATGCGATCAAGCTGTGCAGTAATCTGTCACTGGGAACGGTACGGCCCACCGAAAATGTGACTGTACGTGACTGCAGTCTGGCTGCTGGCGGTAGTGCGATTCATGTGGGTTCCGAGACCGTGGGGCCGATCAGCCACATCGAATTTGACAACATCAGGGTCCATCGCGCCGGCCATGCCGGCATCAGCGTGACGGCCAACGACGGCAGCGATATCAATGGACTTCGCTTCCGCGGGATCCGTATGGAAAACACATTTGCTGCCGTATTTATCAGGGTGACTGATGCCGCTCGCGTTCCGCCAGGCACCTATCGCCGTGGTTCCGTTCGCAATGTTTCCTTTGCGGATATGACGGCCACCGGCTGCTCGAGGGCAGGGTCGTGCCGGGAGATGCCCTGTATTATATGGGGTAAACCGAATTCTCCTCTGGAGGGAATACGGTTCGATCGTGTATCGATCAGTTCGGAGGGCGGAAATAGACTGTTTGGTGCAGATGGGGATCCGCAGGAAAACGACATTCATGATCCTCAGCAGCTGAATTCCGTCCCGGCCTGCGTTTTGTACTTGCGGCACGTCAAAGACGTGGCTTTTGCAAATTGCCGATTTTACCTGCGAAAACCTGATAAACGCCCGGCAATTGTGGTGGACAACGTGCAAAAGATCACGTTAAAATCGACGGAATTACCTTTCGACACAGAGTCAAGTGCTAGGATTGCTGTGCGCGGAAGGATGACTAATCTTGAAATTATGAATTGCTCTGGTTTTCGCGATATGCAGCTGACCACTGGGCATCGATCGTTTTGATTGGTACCGAGAGGTGGCTTCTCATTCTCAAGTGATAGCCGGTTGCGGTCGATCAACAGTTTAAAGGGCGACCAGTTTTATAACTGGCCTAAGTCTTTTAACCGATATAGGTAATGTAATGCTTTCAATCTTTAGTGGGCAAAATCGTGACTGCGAAGGAGTGTCGCGACGAGAGTTGTTTCGCGTTGGAGCTTTAGGGGCTACTGGACTTTCCTTACCCGGTTTAATGGAACTAAAGGCGGCTGAGGCTGAGGCCGGGGCCGTGAAGGATGTTTCGGTGGTCTTGCTGTGGCTGCAGGGGGGGCCGTCGCATATTGAGACATTCGATCCAAAAATGACGGCTCCTGTCGAAATTCGTGGAATGTTCGGCGAGGTCAAAACATCGCTGCCCGGCGTCACGTTTGGCGGGACTTTTCCTAAACTGGCCGGAATGGCTGACAAACTGGCCGTTGTACGCTCTTTCCAGAGTGGGATCAGCAGTCACAAGACAGGTAGTCGTTGGGTTTCCTCTGGTGGAAATTCAACCGAAGCTAACATGGGTTCGCTGTACGCTCGAATGGCCGGCAATAATAATCCCCATACGGGTATGCCACGCAATGTGCTGTTACTGCCATCTTCGGCCGGCGAGGAATACAAAGATTTCATCCGGAAGGGGCCCGAGCGATTCACCCAGGTTGGTGAACTTGGGTCGTCCTTCGCTCCGTTTGACCCCAGTACCGGTTCTGGTGGTCAGGGTGTAGAGAATATGAAACTGCACCTGCCCGATGGTCGGTTTGAGGATCGTCGGACGCTACTGACTGCTTTGGACCATCTGAAACGGCAAGCGGATTCAAGTGATGTTCTTGCCGGAGCAAATACGGCTGAGCAGCAGGCAACCTCGGTTCTGCTGGGTGGTGTGTCTGACGCATTTGACCTTTCAAAAGAAGATCCCCGTACAGTGGCCATGTATGACACCGGTCATTGCACGATTCCTGAAAGCGTCCTGAAGAAAAAGAATCCTGACATTTGGCAGTATTCGCCCGTGGCTCTGGGCAAGCAGTTGCTGATGGCTCGCAGGCTGTGTGAAGCGGGCGCTGGTTACGTGACCGTGTGCAGTACCGGCTGGGACATGCACGGAGGTCGCTTTGGTATCGTCGACGGGATCCCCTGTCTTGGTTCTGCACTTGATCATGCCGTGTCGGCCTTCATCACGGACCTTGAACAACGGGGACTGACCGACAAAATTCTGTTGGTGATGATGGGTGAAATGGGCCGGACTCCGAGAATCAATCGCAAGGGAGGCCGGGACCACTGGGGTAATTTGTGTTCGGTGGCCTTTGCGGGAGGCGGTTTGCCAATGGGACAGGTAATTGGCACTTCCGATCGACTTGCGAGTATGCCGGCTTCCGACCAAATCGGTGTCTCCCACGTGCTGGGAACGATCATGGACAGTGTTCTGGACCGTAATGCGTTGCGTAATGACAAAAGGATGGACGAAAACCTCCTGCGTTCAATCGACGCTCCAACGATCCCGCAGTTGAGCTGATCGGCACTGTTTTGATGTCCCTCCGGGAGCCGAAGGAAACCACTGGCTGCGATCAAGGTTGAGTGACTGCCATATCAGGCTCGACTGGTTTGCCCTGATCGCAGATGCTTTTTCATTCGGCACGAAGACCGGGTGATTTCTGGCTATGGTTTGCGTCGTTTGGTGTGAGCGGCGACGGTTGGGGTTGGGTCAATTGGCAGAGTCTGAGCGTTAGTGTTGCGCCCCGAGTCCTCTTGGCATAGTCAGATCTTCGGGCACTCACAAAATAAGTCGTTCGAGATACCGCGATTGAACGAATTTAACAGACACTCGAGGAAACGAGTTGCCGACGTGTTCGGGATTGTAGGGCTGTGGTATTCGCCGGTTTTCCGAAGAGCAACAAGTGGCAGCAGTGATGACTGAACGACATCGAAATATGACCGCCAAACTGGTTCCGGGCGCTGTGGCTGTTATTGTCGCGGTATTGCTGATTCCGGTCGGGTATTGGATTCGGCCATCAATGGGTGCCGAAGCCATTGTCGACGTCCTGGACAGGTCGGGCGATGAGCTACCTGAGTTCCGGGGCATCCGTAATCCGCCCGAAGGTATCGAGCATCCGGAACCTGAGGTGGCGGGACACAGGTCAGAATTTGTCTCCAGGTCCGGTGATTTGGGTGCTGTAGAGACTGAGGACAGGTCGAAAGTCAGTCTGATGCCCGAGGGTGGTGATGCATACGTTCAACTGGACCTGCCTGCAGAGTCCACGGCCGGCAGTCCGAACAAACATCCTGTAATTGTGAATTCGATCGGCATGTCGTTGAAGTTGGTGCCGGCGGGAAGATTCCAAATGGGATCGATTTCGGGCGACAGTGATGAAAGACCCGTACACGAAGTGACCCTGACTTCCCCGTTTTACCTGGGGATCTATGAGGTGACACAGCAGCAGTATGAGCGAGTGACGGGGACAAATCCGAGCAGCTTCAAGGGACGGGCCAAGAACCCGGTTGAGAATGTCAGCTGGGAAGCTGCTGTAGAGTTCTGCAGCAGGCTGTCGGCGATCCCGGCCGAGAAGTCATTCGGGCGAGTTTACCGGCTGCCTAGCGAGGCAGAATGGGAGTACGCGTGTCGTGCTGGAACCACCACTGCGTTCAGTTTTGACGATGACCCTGGGCAACTCGCTGATTATGCGTGGTTCAAAGGTAACTCAGACAGAAGCACGCAGTCGGTTGGCAAGAAGCAGCCTAACGCCTGGGGACTCTACGATATGCATGGAAACGTATGGGAGTGGTGCCAGGACTGGAAGAGCGATTATTCGAGCGGCTCAGTGACGAATCCCGTGGGGCCACCATCGGGTTCAACCCACGTGTACCGGGGCGGCAGCTGGCGCAGCAAGATCAGAAGTTGCCGATCGTCAGACCGATTCAAACACATTCGCCCGCCGGGTTACCGCGACAATCGCGTCGGCTTCCGGGTTGTTCTGGAAACGCCCCTCTAACCGTCTGCACAAGTGAGCATCCTTTGTTGCCGGTTTTATGTGGGTCCGTTGCTATGTCAGGACTCGACTGTGCGGACAGATTGATGTTTGATCATTTCGTTTCTCAGATGATTGAGGACACGACCGTTCTCACTCCTCCTTGCCGTACAGATCCATCGCGTTGGTGACCGTACTCCGGTCGGTACACACGCACGCTGGCCTGGCAATTCTTCAACACGGACGGTTCCGCGGTGGCGTTCCGTCATGAGCTCTTGTTTAGCACCGCGTGATCACAGACCACCATGCCCAGTGGTTCTGGTTTCGTCATCAGTTAAGAAAACTTCGGCCGAAGACCATGTCCGAGTACAGGCCGTCAGGAATCTCCAGAGGATCTGCAAGGCGGTAGCGGTCAATTGTCGACTGATTCAACTCGATTCCCAGACCGGGCGCTGAACTTAGTGTCAGCTGGCCATCGCGGACTTCAGGTGGTTCGACAAGCAGTTGTTCCACAAAAGGATTGCCCGTCTGGTCCATCTCGACTGTAAGCCCGTGGTCGATCGAGGCAACGACATGAGCATTAGCGGTGATGGTGACAGCGTCGCTCCACGTATGAGGCGCCACACGCAGGCCGGCAGTTTTGGCCAGTTCGGCAACGCGCCTGACTTCACTGATTCCTCCGCAGCGACTGGCGTCGGGTTGAACGATATCAACAGCACCGGCACGGATCAGCTCGCGAAAACCCTGGAAGCCGAATTCGTTTTCGCCCGCAGCCACAGGCACGGGGCAACCGTCGCGGAGGGCTGCATAGGAATCAATATCCTCCGGTTCGAACGGTTCTTCAAACCACAGTACTTTGCATTCCGCCAAAACATCCGCAAGTTGACGGGCCGTGTCCACGCTGTAACGCATTGAACCATCGACCAGAACGTTGTCGTCGCCGAGGATTCCGTGCACCGCTCGCACAGCTGCAACATCCAGTTCCGGATCGCGGCCAAGTCGCATTTTTGCTCGGCGGAAACCCCGCTGTCGGTGTCGTAACGCTTCCTGTTTCAGGTCTGCCACGTCACTCCACAGTAATCCACTGGCATAAGCCGGACATGCTGTCCGGTCGCCACCCAGCAGTGACCACACTGGTTTGTCCTGATTTTTTCCGCGCAGATCCCAAAACGCTGTATCCAGCGCGCCCAGGGCCGACACTGCGGCACCTTTTCGTCCGTACCAGCGGGTGACCTGATACATCATCTCCCACAGACGCTCAACATCGGTTGGGTCTTCACCCAGCAGCAGTGGTGCCAGCTGTCGTTCAATAATCAGATGCAGAAGTCCCGGATGGGAATACCCGGAGCCAAGTCCGACATCACCGGTATCAGTGTGCACCCGTACGAGGGTGGTCACGCGTGCCGAACACCGGCCCCCGGCATAGATGTACCCGTTCTCGTATTCGAACCGCAAAGTGATGACTTCGATATGGTCAATTTTCATTGGCGATCCCTGTTTGTTGACTAAGACGGAACTACCTGGAACCGGGCCTCTGTGCATCAGTCGTTCGATGCGGTCAGTCTGGTTCAGTCCGCGGAACCCTCGTGTTGGGGACACAACAGGACCTTCATTGCGTTCGGTTCACCTTCGTAGAGTCTGCGAAACCAGTCTGCTCCGTCCTCAAGGGGAGCCCGGGCAGTTATCAGAGGTTCCACCTGGATCGCACCGCTTTCCAGAAGTGCGATACATGCCGGGTATTCACCATTGCAGCCACAGGTTCCGTAAAGACTCAGTTCCCGGGTGACGACGTCCTGCAGCGGTAGATCGATTTCCGGCGTTACGTTGCCGACCAGGGTTACGGAACCACCTTTGCGAGTACCGGCGATTGCGGATTTGATCGTCGGCGTCGTACCGACCACTTCCATTGCCACATCTGCTCCTCGGCCCTGTGTCAGTTCGTGAATTTTCGCCGGAGCGTCCTCGTCTGCTGCATTGATTGTGAAGTCTGCACCCAAAGTACGTGCGACGTTCAGTCGATGATCATTGACATCCGTAGCAATAACGCGACTGCAGCCGGCGAGACGCACGGCCTGAATGACTAACAGTCCGATCATTCCGCTGCCAACGACAACTGCTGTGTCGCCCAGTCTGATCGGGGTGCGATTGGCTGCGTGAACCGCGACCGAGACAGCTTCGATCAATGCGGCGTGTTCGAACGACAGGGTTTCCGGAATACGGTAGACAATGCGGGCCGGCACAGAAATGAATTCGGCGAAGGCTCCGTATCGGCGGTAATCCCCGCATGAGACTCCCAGCACCATTCTGTTCTCACACAGGTTGGCGTCGCCGTGAGAGCAAAACCAGCAGCTGCCACAGGAAACCATTGAATCGAAGGTGACACGGTCGCCTGTCACAAAATCTGTCACCCGGCTGCCGACGGCAGCGACAATACCGGACGCTTCATGCCCCATGACAAGTGGAGGGACACGACGTCCGCTGCTGCCGTCCCAGCCGTGGATATCACTGCCACAAATGCCGCACGCCTGCACCTGAATTAAGACATCGTCGTCACCGATTTCCGGCTGATGAAGTTCAATGAGGTCCAGCTTTTTGTATTCCGACAGCAAAAGTGCTTTCACGACAAACCAATCGATCCGGAGGCTTAAAAATTAAGTTGGCGAAAGACCTGACTACGGGTTAGTTATCGTAGCCTCCGGTCGGTGCGACTCAATGTCGACCCCGGCAGTCCATCGATTGGGAATCATAGTGAAATCGTGCGGCCTGTTGTCTGGACAGGAGATCATACGAATGATCTGTAAGGGTTCCGCAGTCCCTGCCTGTGTGGCTTGCCTCGCTGGCGGGGGAACGACATGTTCTGCCGATAAATCCTGGACGCTGCGTGGCAGGCATTGCACCCGGCATGTCCAGGATTCCGGAATGCCGGACCGTTCTGTCAATCCCCCTGTCGTGAGACGCCTTCGTCAGGGGGTTGGTCGTATTCCTGTCTTGCACTGTTTTTTTTTGTCGGTAGATTCGGATTTTCCGTGAAACGAATCTCTCGTGTTACGAACGTATCGTGTCTGGCTTAAGGATCGAAATCATGGCACGACCTTTATGGCTGGTGATCGTTCTGTTGTTTCAGGCTCTTTCCGCGTCAGCGAGGGATGAGGGGCCTGTTACGATCGAGCGGCCGTTTCTCTGGGAATTTTGGGAGCCCGGTTCCCGTGTTACGTCGTATCTGTTTGGTACGATCCATGTCAATGATCCGAACATTACGAAGCTGCACCCCGCTGTGCTTTCGGCGTTTGGTTCTGCTTCAGCAGTCTGGTTTGAAATCGATTTTGTAAAAGACAATGTTGTTCAAACCAGGGCAGTTTCGTTGCCGCCAGGCCGACATCTTGAATCCTTAATTCCGAAATCCGCAGTTGGTCGGATCGATCGGCGGCTTAAGAAGCTCAGCCCGTTGCTTACGCGAAACGTTCTTCCGGAATTCCGTGTGGTAATGTGGCCACTGGTTTTGGCCAATCTTGAAGCTCAGATGAGCCGGCCGGGTACAGCTCCAATGGACATGCAGCTTCAGATGTCCGCTGGTGAGGCTGGTAAGAAGACCGGAGGCCTGGAAGACCCGTCTCGCCAGCTTCAGCCGCTTCTGGATCTGTCGATTGAAAAGCAAATCGAATTTCTTGAAGCATCGCTCGACATGATGGATGCAGACGATGCCGGCGGCATTCACCCACTTGAGCAGCTTGTCAAAATTTATGCGTCTGGAGACAGCCACGCTCTGCAGGAGTATTTGCTGCAGGAAATAAATCGCCCTGAAATGTCTGAGGATCTGAAAACTTTGTTGATCGAGACTTTGTTGATCAGGCGGAATGCCCGTATGGTCCGGGCGATCGTGGCAAATCTGAAGGCGGAACCTGGTGAAGTGCATTTCGTGGCAGTCGGTACCGCACATTTGCTGGGAAAGGAATCCGTAGTCGAAGGTCTGCGAGAAGCCGGATTTACAGTGCGGCGTGTGTCCGTCACTGATGAGCATAAAAAAGAATAGCGATCGTTATGCTCGTGACTCCCCCCGGTGTTACGGGCTGTTTGCAACGATCTTCCTTATTCGTCACGAACAGGTCACTATTGCACCGGCCTGGAATGCGGTTGTTTTCGCGACGGACGATATGCTGATCCATGACCGCAGTGGTTATGGTGGTGATGTGCAGACTGCATCGTTTTCTTCGTAGCTGCGGATCCCCTTTCAGGTTTGGCGTCCTGCTTCTCAACATCCGTTAAGTTTGTTTTTTGTTATCTCAGCAGGCGAAAACATTCGGAGAGTCTGACTACCATCATTGCTCGTGGTTTCCATCGCTTCTGCCCCATGCAAGACCTTCTCAATGCGATTTTTCCTGTCTTCTGTGTTGATCGTACTGCTGCTTTTTGTGTCCGTCGGATTACGGGCAGAAGATCGGGTGTCGTCCGTTCGCGTGACGCCGCTTGTTCCGGTCGAAGAGCAGTGGAAGCCCAGCGCCGTACCTGACCGCATTGTGATCAGCTGGAGTGACGATCCGTCGACCACGATGTCGGTTACCTGGCGCACAGACACTACGGTCCGACAGGCGGTTGCTGAGATTGCTCCGGCGGAAGGTGGTCCGAAGTTCGTCACCAGCAGCAAATCCATCGACGCCTCATCGCAGTCGCTGGAAACGAATTTGGGACCTTCGCTGAGGCACACTGTGACATTCCAGGGACTGAAGCCTCAGCATGAGTATCTGTACCGTGTCGGTGACGGGACCAACTGGAGCGAGTGGGCTGATTTTCGGACGGCCTCGTCGGAAGCTGCACCGTTTAGTTTTGTGTATTTTGGAGATGCTCAGAATGACGTGAAGTCACACTGGTCACGTGTTGTGCGGCGAGCCTTTCGTGATGCTCCCAGGGCGTCATTCTTTCTTCATGCAGGTGATTTGATTAACCGATCTGATAACGATGCAGAGTGGGGTGAGTGGTTCTATGCGGGGGGCTTCATTCATCGATCCACTCCGTGTGTCGCGACACCTGGCAATCATGAATTCGGACGTGTGGGAGATACCGATCAACGTCGTCTCTCTATTCACTGGCAGCCTCAGTTCGCGTTTCCTCAAAATGGTCCGGACGGGCTCAGGGAGACAGCCTACTGGTTTGACTTCCAGGGAACACGGATCGTCTCACTGAACTCGAATGACAGGATCGAGGAGCAGGCGGAGTGGCTGGATGCTGTGCTGACAGACAATCCAAATCAGTGGACTGTGATGACGTTCCATCATCCGATGTACTCGGCCAGCGCCGGCCGTGACAATCCCCGTCTGCGCGAGTTGTGGCAACCCGTTATCGATAAACACCATGTGGATCTTGTTCTGCAGGGTCACGACCACACGTACGCCCGTTCTCAGCTGATGACAGCTGAAGTGAACCTGATCACGGGAGTTTCTCATCAGGATCCGAATACGGGGACTGTTTATGTTGTGTCGGTGAGTGGTCCAAAAATGTATGAATTGGGTCGTCGACCGTTCATGCGGCGAGCTGCCGAGGATACGCAATTGTATCAGATCATCAGGATCGACGGTGTGCAGCTGATCTACGAAGCCCGCACAGCTGTCGGCGAACTTTACGACGGTTTTTTGCTACGCAAAGACGAGGGCGCGAAACGCACTCTGATCGAACAGATTCCGGGTCTCCGTGAATCACGACGTCCGGAAAGTGAACGTCGGAAAAAGTGAGTGACGGAAACAACTACAGGCTGGAAATGGTCTGAGGAAACGGTTGAGGGAGGTCGACAGTCGGTTCACTCGCGACGAGCTTCCCGTTGACTGATTTTGGTGCCGTCGAGCCCGGTCAGGACTGATGCTTATCTCAGTGTCGGAACTGGTTGTGAGTGCACGGAATGTGTCGGTGGGGCCCGTTTCGGTTTTCCGGTTCTGCTCACCGAAGACTATGCGGATCTTTCATTTTCAACGAGGCCGGGGTCATCCGTCCACGAACGCATTGTGCTGATAAACGACATGTGAACCGTATACGTGTGTACGTGAATGGCGAATACCTGCCCGATACCGACGCCAGATTTCGATCTTCGACCGCGGCCATTTCGAATGGCCGATGGTGTTTACGAAAGTGACCAGCGTTCTGGGGCAGGTTGATCGATTTCGGCGGCCATGCCGGACGGCGACCGTGATTTCATGTTTTCCGATCCGGTGACCACTGTGCCAATGCCTGTGCTGTTCACTCAGGCGAAGCGGGGCTGGTCAACTTCCTGGTATCCAAAACCGGCATCAAGGTCATTTCGATCGAGGATATCCCCCGGGCTTGGGGCTGCCGCGACATCAAGACAGTTCAGCTGCTGCATCCTTCAATGGGCAGGATAATGGCCAAAACGCAGGACTTTTCCGATGCATGGACGATCGAAGACAACTTCGATACGGCTGAAATCCGCAGTTAAGGTGTACGGATTGGGCCTTAGCACCAGATACAGCGAACTATATGGATGATGTGGGAGGTCTTTGCTGCTGGTTTTTGCGCAACACTGGACAGGTTCCGGGTTTGAGCCGCATTGTTCGATAATAGGTGCAACCTGTTACCCTGCAAAAGATTGCGCAATCCGTCCAACTGGTTGCGCGGTCATGGCAGGAATCGAAAAGATTGTACGTGGCATCTTGCGATTTAACGCGGCGATGCCTAACCTGGACGGGGCACTAGCTTGCCATTTTTGCATTGCGTGAGAAAATGTCCGGTTCCGGAGTCGGATACGGGTGATACCGGTGTCCTGACGCATCACAATCGATTGACAAATGTCCCGATCAACGACGTATGAGACCAGGTTTCTTCAAAATCTCTGTGAGAATTGAATTTAATTGTATTGCGCGAATTTTCTCCGTCGATCCGGGATGGAAATCCGGGAGCGTTCGTTGCACGTTCTTCTCCCCACTTCCCGTGAATCGCTTCGTCGCTGACACGATGTCATATGGTGGGCCGACTCCACAGTTCGAACATTAAGCCTGCCCCAAACACGTTCATGACGTTTTGGTCAACGCGTTCGATAGAGCACAAAAAGACGGTCTGAAGACAGCACTGCAGACCTTCGACCAGAGTCCGGACGATATCTGCCGCCCTGCGTACCGATGGTTGAGAACAACCAGTCCGGTTTCTGTTTGGCGGAATAACGACCGGGCTAACTGAACAGGAAAAGACACGATGGAAGACATTCGAGGAAATGAGTATCCCGCTCAATTCAGTGCACCCTTTGGCGCACCGGCGGCACAGGGTCTGTACGATCCGAAAAATGAACATGATAATTGTGGTGTTGGTTTCGTTGCCCATATCAAGGGACAGCGCAGCCGGTCCATCATTACGGATGCCGATCGAATTCTGAAGCACATGGATCACCGGGGTGCCTGTGGCTGTGAAGAAAACACAGGTGATGGTGCGGGGATGCTCACGGCGCTGCCGGTCGAGTTTTTGAAGCGCGTCGCTCTGGAAGATATGGGCGTGGAGTTGCCTGAGTCTGGTCGTTACGGTGCGGGCATCGTATTCCTGCCGCAGAATTCCGCTGAGCGCAAAACGTGTAAAAAAGCGGTTGAGAAGATCATTAGTGAACAGGGACAGTCACTGCTGGGCTGGCGGGACGTGCCTGTTGATTACGATGGTGCCGATATCGGCACGACAGCCCGCGCATGTGCACCGTTCATGGAAATGCTGTTCGTTGCCGCTGCCGAGGATATCGGCCAGGAGGCACTCGAACGTCAGCTGTTCATTATTCGGAAACGAGCCAGTCATCAGTTGCGGAATAGTGACCTGACAGAGGCACTTCAGTTTTACGTGTGTACCCTGTCGACGAAGGTCATCGTTTACAAAGGAATGTTGACATCCTTCCAGGTGATTCCGTTTTTCAGAGATCTGCAGGCCGAAGACTACACGAGTCATTTGGCGATGGTTCACAGTCGGTTTGCCACTAATACGTTTCCCAGCTGGGATCGTGCTCAGCCACTGCGATTCATGTCCCACAACGGCGAGATTAATACTCTCAAGGGAAACAGCAACTGGATGTTCGCGCGCCAGGGAAAAATGAAGAGCGAACTTTTCGGGGAGGAACTGGAGAAGCTGTTTCCCATTGTGGAACCACATACATCTGATTCCGGCTGTTTCGACAATGCAATGGAAATGCTTTACCACAGCGGTCGCACGCTGCAGGAAGTCGTCATGATGATGATTCCGGAAGCCTGGCAGAATCACCCGTCCATGCCGGAAGAGAAGCGGGCATTTTATGAGTATCACTCGGCGCTCCAGGAGCCGTGGGACGGTCCGGCGTCGGTGTCGTTCACGGACGGCAGGTATATCGGGGCGAGTCTGGACCGAAACGGTCTGCGTCCGAGTCGATTTTATGTGACCAAAGATGACCGTGTGGTCATGGCCAGTGAAGTGGGCGTACTGGATGTTGAGCCGGAGAATGTGGCTTTCAAGGGACGATTGCAGCCCGGTCGCATGTTTTTGGTCGATTTTGAGCAGGGGCGAATCATCGATGACGGTGAACTCAAGTCAGACGTCGCATCACGCCGCCCGTATCGGCAGTGGCTTGAAGAAAACCGAATCCTTTCGGATGAAATTCCCGCAGGTACCAAACCGGTCTTCTATCAGGATCAGGACCTGTTTAACCGAATGAAGGCGTTTGGTTACACCACGGAAACGCTTGATTTTCTGCTGATTCCGCTGCTTCACGCAAAAAAAGATCCCATCGGTTCCATGGGAAATGATGCAGCGCTGGCCTGCCTGAGTGATCAGCCGCGTATGCTCTATGATTACTTCCGACAGCTGTTTGCCCAGGTGACGAACCCGGCGATCGATTCGATCCGGGAAGAAATCATCATGTCACTTGAATGCTGTATTGGTCCCGAAGGCAATCTGCTGGACACCACTGCGGAACAGTGTCACCGTCTTGTGGTGCCGCATCCGATCCTCAGCAATCAGCAACTGGCTGATCTCAGTGCGATGGACCATCGAGGCTGGAAATCAAGAGTCATTGATATCACGTACGATCGATCCGAGGGATCGGACGGCCTGCGGCCCGCACTTGAGAGGATTTGTGAGGAAGCTCGGCAGTCAATCCGTGATGGTTACAGCCTGATTGTCCTGTCTGACCGGGCAATTGGCCCGGAGCGTGTGCCCGTGAGTTCTCTGCTGGCGAGCGGTGCGGTGCACCATCATCTGGTCCGGCATGAAGAGCGCACTCAAATCGGGATTGTCGTCGAATCCGGTGAAGCGCGTGAAGTGCATCACTTCTGTCTGCTGATTGGATTTGGTGCCGACGCAGTCAATCCGTATCTGGCGCTTTATGCGCTGCGGCAGGCACGTGTTGACGGGCGTCTGCCGGACGATTTTACAGACAAAATTATTGTGAAGCGGTATCGCGAAGGTGTTGCCAAGGGAATGCTCAAGGTGATGGCCAAGATGGGGATCAGTACCCTGGCCAGTTACAAGGGCGCTCAGATCTTCGAAGCCGTGGGTCTCAGGGACGATGTCATCGACCTGGCATTTGCGGGAACGGCCAGCCGAATTAAGGGTGTTGGTTTCGATATCCTTGGAAAAGAATCCCTCATCAGACATCACTCCGGTTATCCCGGAAATCCGGAGAGTGAATCGGCGGAACTGTCGAACCCTGGTCTGTTCCACTGGCGGCGAAATGGCGAGAAACACGCCTGGAATCCGCATACCATCGGTCGTATTCGGCAGGCTGCTCGATCCGGCGACAAAAACGCATACGTGGATTTCAGCACTCTGGTCAACCGTGAAACCACGCGAGCCTGTCATCTTCGGGGATTGTTGAAGTTCAGGTCCGGCGCGGCAGTCCCGGTCAGCGAAGTTGAGCCTGCCAGTGAGATTGTTAAACGATTTTGCACCGGTGCTATGAGTTTCGGATCCATTTCAGCCGAAGCCCATGAAACTCTTGCCATTGCTATGAATCGCATCGGCGGAAAGAGTAACACCGGTGAAGGCGGTGAGAAGTATGAACGATTCAATCCAATGGATAACGGGGATAGTAAACGTTCGGCCATCAAACAGGTGGCCAGCGGTCGTTTTGGAGTGACCAGCTGGTATCTCACCAACAGCGACGAACTGCAGATCAAGATTTCGCAGGGAGCAAAGCCAGGTGAAGGAGGGGAACTGCCGGGACACAAGGTGGACGACGTGATCGCCAACACGCGACTGTCGACGCGCGGTGTCGGGTTAATCAGTCCACCTCCACATCACGACATTTACTCGATCGAAGACCTGGCTCAACTGATTTATGATCTGAAGAACGCCAATCGACGGGCCCGCATCAGTGTCAAGCTGGTTTCGGAAGTGGGCGTTGGCACCATCGCCTCCGGTGTCGCGAAGGGGCACGCCGACAATATCCTGATTTCCGGAAGCGAAGGTGGGACTGGTGCGTCACCATTGACCAGTATTAAGCATGCCGGTCTGCCATGGGAACTGGGTATTGCAGAAACTCATCAGACGCTGGTGATGAACAACCTGCGCAGTCGAGTACGTCTGCAGACGGATGGACAGCTCAAGACCGGTCGTGACGTCGTTGTTGCAACATTGCTGGGGGCCGAGGAGTATGGCTTCAGTACAGCACCGCTGATTACGATCGGCTGCATTATGATGCGCAAGTGCCACTTGAATACATGTCCCGTCGGAATTGCAACGCAGGATCCGGTGCTTCGGAAGAAATTTCGAGGGAAGCCGGAACATGTTGTCAACTATCTGTTCATGGTTGCAGAAGAAGCTCGCGGGATTATGGCCCAACTGGGCTTCCGTACGATTAATGAAATGGTCGGTCGAAGTGACATGCTGGAGCTGGACGAAGACGTTGCACACTGGAAAGCAAAGAGCATTGATCTTTCGGCTATCCTCACGCCGGCGAAAAAACTTCATCCGGATGTTCAAACGTTCTGCACGATCGACCAGAAGCACGGTCTGGAAGATGTTCGAGATATGGAATTACTGGAGAAATGCCGTGAGGCACTTGAGTCCGGTACTTCGGTCAGAGTCGATACACACATCGAGAACATCGATCGAGCCTTCGGCACAATCCTCAGTAATGAGGTCAGTCGCGCTCACGGAGAAAACGGATTGCCGGACGATACGATCCACATCAAAGTCAACGGATCGGCCGGGCAGAGCGTTGGAGCCTGGCTGTCACGGGGCGTTACGATTGAGGTTGAAGGTGACGCCAATGACTACGCGGGAAAGGGGCTGTCCGGCGGCCGACTGGTGGTTTATCCGCCTAAGACGTCAGATTTTGTCGCCGAGGACAATGTGATTGTGGGCAATGTCGCACTTTACGGCGCGACAGGGGGAGAAGCCTACTTGCGAGGAATTGCAGCAGAGCGGTTCTGTGTCAGGAATTCCGGTGCCTGGGCAGTCATTGAAGGTGTCGGTGATCACGGTTGTGAATATATGACGGGAGGGCGCGCTGTCATACTGGGCCCGACCGGGCGGAACTTCGCGGCTGGAATGTCCGGGGGAGTTGCATACGTCTATGACCCGCATGAGAGGTTTCTGATGAATTGCAATCTGGAACTGGTGGAACTGGAACCTTTGGAGGCAGAAGGTGACGTACATGAACTCAGGCAAATGATCTCCAATCACCGGCGCTACACGGGTTCAGAAGTTGCCGACCGTATTCTGAACGACTGGGAGACAGCTCTGAGTAATTTTGTGAAGGTTATGCCGGTGGACTACAGGAAAGCTCTTGAAGAACTGGCCAGTGAAACAACGATGGCAACATAGAAATACTGAACGGCATGGTTGCCGATTGTAAAACCGGATCCGATCCACGTGTGAAGCAACTCAACTGATAGATGCATGGGCCGGAACGTATCGTCTTCACGCTGCTTCCGGCCAAAACGCGTTCCTGTTTGCGGGCCGATGGCGGTCAGCGTAACAGGAAGACCACAATACATTGATGCGACCAACTGACGAAAGAATGGACGATGGGCAAGCCAACGGGCTTCAAGGAAATTGAACGGAAGGTTCCCGGGGATCGCGACCCGCTTTTGCGCATCCTGGACTGGAATGAATTTCACGATTATATGCCCGCAGAGGATTTGCAGGGACAGGGTGCGCGCTGCATGGATTGCGGAGTCCCTTTCTGCCACACCGGGGAATTGATGTCAAATATGGCGTCAGGTTGTCCCGTTAACAACCTGATCCCCGAATGGAATGATCTGGTTTACCGTGGCCAGTGGCGTGAAGCACTGGATCGTCTGCACATGACGAACAACTTTCCGGAATTCACCGGTCGTGTCTGTCCCGCTCCCTGCGAAGGTTCCTGTTGTCTGGGAGTGATTGAACCTCCCGTCACAATCAAGGCAATTGAATGTGCAATTGTTGATCGTGGTTTCGAAGAAGGCTGGATTGTTCCCCGGCCTCCCGATGTTCGAAGCGGTAAAACGGTTGCCGTTATTGGTTCAGGACCAGCCGGACTGGCTTGTGCAGCACAACTGAACAAAGCGGGGCATCTGGTCACCGTTTATGAACGGGACGACCGAATTGGGGGATTGTTGATGTACGGTATCCCCAACATGAAACTCGATAAGGAACAGGTAGTGAATCGTCGTCTGAAGCTTTTGGAACAGGAAGGTATTTCCTTCGTCGTCAATACGGAAATCGGTAAAGACATTCAGGCTGACCAACTCCGGCGGGATTTCGACGCCGTTGTGCTGTGTACCGGAGCGACCCGCCCCCGCGATCTGCCAATTCCAGGTCGGGAACTCAGGGGCATCCACTATGCCATGGATTTTCTGCGTCCGAATACCTGCAGTCTGCTCGATTCAAATCTTGAAGACGGCAATTACATCAGTGCTAAGGACAGGAATGTTGTGGTCATTGGAGGGGGTGATACCGGCACCGATTGTCTGGGTACTTCTCTGCGGCACGGCTGCAGAAGTCTCGTCAACTTTGAAATTGTTGAACGTCCGTCGACGGAACGACCTGATGATAACCCGTGGCCGGAATGGCCCCGGGTCTTCCGCGTCGATTATGGACATGAAGAGGCTGCTGCAAAATTTGGGCAGGATCCACGAGAGTTCTGTGCTCAGACGATTGAATTCATTGGCGACGATGATGGCCACGTCCGGGCTCTGAAAGCCTGTCAGGTCGACTGGAACCAGGCGACGGAAGGTGGTCCCCCGTTTTCCCCCATCTCGGGTTCAGAGAAAGAATATCCGGCTGATCTGGTGCTGCTGGCAATGGGGTTCCTTGGTCCGGAAAACGGACCTGGCGAACAGTTGGGCATTGGGATTCGTGAGGGACGGGGCGGCATGTCCTGGTTCACAGCGGAACATGAGCAATACACGACCAGTGTGGACGGTGTCTTTGCGGCCGGTGACTGTCGCCGCGGTCAAAGTCTGGTTGTGTGGGCGATCAACGAAGGACGAGGAGCTGCGCGCGAAGCTGATCGGTGGCTGACGGGATCCAGTGACCTGCCGTAGCGCCGTCTTATGCGTCGGCGAGTGCCTGACAGGCGGACCGCAACAACTGCGCGGTTGATTCAAAGCTGATGCATCCGTCGGTGATGGACACACCGTATTCCAGTCCCGAGAGGTCCGTGTCCAGCGATTGTTTTCCGGGATTCAGGTTGCTTTCCAGCATCAGGCCAACAATGGTTTCGTTACCGACGACTCTCTGACGAATCACATCATTCCAGACGGCCGGCTGTTTTGTGTAGTCCTTGTTTGAGTTGGCGTGGCTGCAGTCGACGACGAATCGGGGAGGCAGTCCTGTCTCAGTCAACAGGCGTTTGGCTTCTGCCAGACTGGCCTCGTCGTAATTCGGTCCCGTACGCCCGCCTCGGAGAATCAGATGTCCCAGCGAATTACCTCGGGTTTCCACCACACATGTCTTGCCGTCGTTGTCCATGCCCAGAAATCGATGTTCCGCCCGAGCTGTCTGCATGGCATTGATAGCCACTTCCAGACTGCCTTCGGTGCTGTTTTTGAATCCGACCGGCATTGAAAGGCCGCTGGCCATCTGTCGGTGCGTTGGTGATTCTGTTGTTCTCGCCCCAATTGATGCCAGCGTAATCAAATCGGCAATGTACTGCGGCGTGATGGGCTCAAGCACTTCGCTGGCAGCCGGCAGGCCGAGTTCGGCCACGTTTAGCAGAATTCTGCGTCCGAGTTTCAGGCCCGCGGGCAGGTCGAACGTATCGTTGAGGTGCGGGTCATTGATGAGTCCTTTCCACCCGGTCGTGGTGCGCGGCTTTTCGAAATAGACCCGCATCACGACGACAATCTGTTCCTGAACCTCATCTGCCACGGACTGTAGCCGTTCCGCATACTCCATTGCCACTTTTTCACTGTGAATCGAACACGGACCAACGATTGCAATCATTCGACGGTCTTCTCCCCGCAGGATCCGGGCAATGGTCTGGCGGGAATCGTAAACCATCTGCGCAGCTGCATCTGATACCGGGAACTCAGCCTTAAGACTGGCTGGTGATGTCAGTGGCATCGTGCCGACGATGTTGACATCCTGAAGATGTTTTTGGGTTTCGGTCATAGCCATGTCTAGTGCGGCACGGCCGCAAACAATTTTGAGTGGTGATTCCCGGCGCGTCGGGAATTCGTTGTCGGTTTGGTAAGACGCACGCCGTTAACAAATAAAACGTCTTTCCCTATGAATCGAAAGCACAATTCGGACGGTTCCCGTATCCGCCGGATTTCCGGGAATCAATCGTATGCAAACCGGATATGCGGTGTCTTTGACATGGCCAGTATTTGTTGCACCGGCAAATCGATCAATTGCCGAGTCGCAATTCCCTGGAATCCGGAATTGATTTGGCAGACTGATCCCAACGTGTCAGCGGGCAATTCGCTGCCAAAGCCCGCGATAGATGGGCAGTCCGAGTTGTCTTTTCTTGCGTTCGAAACTGGTCTGGTAGTCCATGTCGTGTTCGGCTTCACGTTCCGCAGGTGGCGATAATGTGTCGAATTGAGAATGTTCATTCATCAGCTGCTGAATTACCTCAAAATATTCCGCCACATCACTCCACGAATGGACACAACCGCCGTCTTCCAAAACCCTTGCCAGCAGATCAACGAAACCTGCAGTGAACAGACGGCGCTTGTGATGTCGCTTCTTCCACCAAGGATCCGGGAAGTACACATGAGCCGCCGCTACAGATCCCGGCTGAACCAACTTTGACAAGACGATATTGCAGTCGCCACCAATAATACGGGCATTTGGCTGATTCCGTTTCAGGAGTCTCATGGCACCACGGCGACCTTCGCGATAATCAACTTCGATTCCCAGAAAATTTGTCTCCGGATGGCGTTCAGACGCGTTGACCGTAAACAGTCCTCGTCCGCAGCCGATGTCGAGCTGCACAGGTCGGTCGTTGCCAAAGAACCGCGACCAGTTGAGCGAATCACCAACATCTTTGATTGTCTGAAACCACGGTTTAAGTGGTTTAACGGGAGCAGTCTGCATTTCGGACGTCTCGAACGGGCAGTCCTTTGATGATTGATACAGCCGCGATTGTTTCTGTCCCGCAGTCTTTTCTCGTCAATAAAAGCGCAGGAAAATCGAAATTTCACCAAATTGTGAGGCTGGATCAGGGGGATCTGACGGGGAACAACAGAGCGAGAGACTTTCCCTGGCTTGTGGAAAAGTTTTGACGGTCGATCCGGAAAGAAGTCGTCTGTTCCGCGGGTAGACACCAAATCGGCAGTATGGTTCGTCTACACGACTGTATCTCCGTCGATGTCGTGTGCCTGTCACCGGAAAAGTCGGGGTAGCGGAAATATTCCGAGGAATCTGCGCGCCCGAGATGTTCTGTCACCCGCTTCTTCAAACGGGGATGTATCTGCTGAATCGGACCAGTCCGGTTCAGCCGGTGTTCCGTCGACTGTAAATACGGGTTGAGTCCATGCCGTCTGAGTCGTGTCCCGGGTCTGCAGAAACTCGGGTGGACGCAGCGAAATCGATCCCGGCGCACGCCGATCGGCGGGTGATTGTTGTGTGCCGGCGACTCGTATGCGGCTGGCCATTTCCCGCAGGGTAAGATTCTCACCGTTTGGAACCCTGGGCACGACCCACAGAGCGGTATCGATTGAAGGATTCGTGTTGATTCTGGAAAACGACAGCGTCAGCTCTGTGTCGCTTACGGGAAGTATCAGACGGACTCTTCGTGGAAGCAAATGCCCGCTGAAGTCCTGATGGTTGCTGAGTTGAGCCCTCACAATCGCGGCCCCGTTTCGATCGAATGCAATATGTTCCCGAACAACGCGTTTTTCCCGGTCAACTTTGATTACATATCGATGAGCGTTCTGCCCGTTCGATTTCCGGACCGAACTGAGCCACAATTCTTTGCCGAGTGGATCAGACGTCCGTTCCAGCACATAGTCATCTGTGTCAAGCTGTTTCACTCCCAGTACAAGCATTAACCAGTCCGGGTCTATGTACGGAACCTGAACCTGCGAAGGAAGTTCCTGCAGGAGGTGCGAGTCTTCGTGCCGCCAGGAAATTACGCCGTGATGACCAGGAGAACTCTGAAACCAGCAATACTCTGAATTTGCTCCCATATCGGCTGATGCGACCAGGCTTGTTGCCGTCAGATGAAAGCGGTTGGGGTACTCGCAGGCTATGTTTCCCTTCATTGCCGGAACATGCACCACGCCAGGAAACCGGGCCGTCAGACGCATGTCTGTACATTGCCATGCCTTTAAGTTTCCGGACTGCTGATTGAGATGATCGATGAGGTCCTCGCACGACACGTTCATAGGCAGAGGAGGATCAGCGGGAGCCGTATGTCGATGCGCCCATGACCCAACTTGGCAACCCGAACCCAAAAGTGCGATCAAAATGACTGACGTGTTTCTGATCATCCCTGACCTCACAGTCCGGCGACTGTTTCTCCCGGACTGCTTCCGCCCGATGTCATGTCACCGAACCGGAAAATAACTGATTCTGCAACTCTTCAATTCGGTCACCGGACAAATCCCGTTCCAGCACTTCAAATGGTCCCTCGCCCCCGGTCCCGATCAGACGCATGACCTGGTGTTCGTCCACGAGTATCGACTGCTCCAGCTGCAAACGGCGTTTACGCATCAGCAACAGAGCCAGAACGTACTGATAATCCTGTTCGATCTTATTTGGGGATTCGCACAGCTGGACGAAGTAGTCGAACAACGAGTCTGTATCGAATGTGTTGACAGAGCCGGAGTTACGTTCCGGCACCACACTTTGCCAATATCCGACCATTCCATCCGGCGGACCCGTCCAGGATTCATCGCAGTAATCCTTTCTCACGACCCGCCCGTCCAGCTCGATCAGCACAGACCAGCAAACTTGTCCGGTAAGGAGCTCCTGGCCCGAGGATGCACAGGTTCTTCCAACTGGCCGTACGTTGAAGTCCATTTCAACCGGGGTCCAGGATCAGAGGAATGACGAATGACGTGGTGCGAACTCCGCTCCAAAATCCGCTGTGGCATCGCCTCAACATCAGGAGATGGATACCACTGATCGTACGGTATGTGTGGAATCTTACCAATATCAACATCTGTTGCTTCTGATCAGCCTAGGTTTGACTTCGGATCAGTCTGCAGCATGCCGTTCATTCACCCAAAGCCTGCTGGCTCGCCAGACGGCCATAATGCTGTTTTTGTTAACAGACTTTTTATTTTTACTTTTTGTCCAAAAGCTTCACAATTTGCCCTGTCTGTTCAGTGGATTCACTGAGCCGTACGATCCCCATGCTTGTCCGGTTCGGCGTAGACGTCGCGCATTTGCAGCTACGCGACGGAAAGCAGGATTGAGTTCTTGACGACAAACCATTTCGGGGAAAGAGTATCAGGGAAGTAACATCGCTGTATTGAACGGGTGAGTTCTGCAATATGAACACGGTCAGTTTCCCGGACTGACATCTTCTGAAAATGCGTTGTTAACCAGTTGTAGAAGCAAAAAAGGAGATAGATCATGAGAAATTTACTGGCGATTTGTCTGACTCTGGTGATGGGTCAGACGGCATTTGGACTGGATCACCATCTGGAGCCGGTTCCTGAACCTGCGGATGGTGATGTGGAACTGTTCCAGTGTGTGAAATACAAAGACCATGACGAAATAGCACCATGTGCCGTTCCGAAGATCATCCAGGTGCCGGACCCCTGTGCCTGCAAAGATGCCTGTGACTGTTGTCAGTGCTGTGAGCCGAAATGTGTTTCAATCCGAATCTGCGTTCCACCGTGCGGGTGTGAGCAGGTCAAAGTCAGCAAAAACGGCACCCGGATCAAGTATGACTACGGTGAATACGAAGTAGATGTTCGAGTGAAGGATGGCTACATCGAAGTCGACTATCAGGACTAGTACATTATCAATGTCTGGTTTTACGGTTCTGTCGTTGCTGCCGAAGTCCTGATATTTCGGAGTGGCAGACTGTTCGGAACCTTACGACCTCGTCACAGGCCGGTTGTCAGACCAGACAATGCACCGGCAGCGTTCTGGTCATAGTGGTTCAATACCGGTTTGCATGAACGGCCAACAGACAGGGAGAACGCTCACGCGTTCTCCCTTTTTTTGTGAATCGCAAGCATCTTCCGGATGCATACAATGTTCGGCCGTCTGTTGAATATCTGCAGATTAACCATATTTGCCCGCTGTTTCGCTGTTTCTGAACCTTGCACTGATGTGCAGCGCGCACCAGGATGCGGGAATCTATGCCAGCACTCAAAGGGTAAACTATGGACCTGCCCACATGTCCTTCCTGCGGTCAGTCCGTACTCGACGATGAGCCTGTTTCTTGTCCGTTTTGTGGTGCCGCCATGGACGGGTCTTCCGGTTCCACCGCTGTCCCCAAACCGGTTCCGTTAAGAAACGAAAACCGGCCTGCCGAAAATTCACAGCGACAGCCGGATCAAAGGCAGCAGGATGACGTGCAGGACGACGACCCGTTTGACATTGCTGAGCTCCCGCAGACACATCGAGCGGTTGCCTGCTCATCGAGGCGTACAAAGTCTCGGCCGGTACGTGTTATCTGTCCCATGTGCGATACGCCGGGATTTGTTCCGCGAACGGCCGCCGGTCGGCAGCTGAAATGTTCCAATCCTAAATGCCTGGTTCCGGTATTTACGGCTCCGGATCCGGGGAAAACAAAATCGAAAACCTTGCCGACGCGAATCAGTGATCAGGCTGCGCAGCAGGAACAGCAACTCACTCGTCCCGCCGACAACCGCAGTTCCGCGGTCTTATACGTCATTCTTGGCTGTGTCCTGCTGGTGTCCGGAATGGGACTCAAGTTCTATCTTGATCGTGAACCGGACATAGATCATCTGAGCAGGCCTATTGATCTCCCCGTTGCTCCCGTTACCGTTGTCGATGGTGATGATGTCACTGGTGTTGATGTTGATACTTCGCCTGATACCGATAACACACCTGACACTCAGGTAATGACACTGCGACTGGCTGGTCAAATGGTTCGGTCTGCGCAAATGAGTGTGAATCGAGACAAGGCGCTGTGTCGTCGCATGACCGCGGATGCATTTCTGAGACTTGGTGACGACGAACGTGCCCGCAAAGAATTCAGTCAGTTGCGGGTTGTGTCACGCCAGCGAAATCTTCGCAGGGAGTACTACAGAATCAAGCCGATGGTCAGGAGCTACTGGGCAGCCATCAGGCAAGACGATCGTAACGCAGCGGATGTGGTCTTCAGTAAGCTGGAACCAGATGCTGCAACGATTCCAAAAACCGGAATGCTGGCCGTAGAAGCTGCGATCCACTGGGGAGCCGTTCTGGTTCAGCGCGACCGGAACGAATCAGCACAGCAGCTTGTCGAACGGCTGAAAATTGATCACTCGATCCGTCGACGGGTCGATGAGCTCAATCGGTCTGTCTGGTCAGCGATGATGATATCCGGGGCAGAGGTCGGGCAGCTTTCAGATTCACCGGTTTGTACAATCATCTGGACAGATCCGATTGCAACAGCCATCGCACTGGAACTGACATTTCAGGGTCAGTGGACACCCGCACTTGCCTGGGCAACATCGTGGGATGACCGAAATATCCGAACCGATTTGCTTTCAGCAACGGCACGGCAGGCCATACGTACAAAGGCTCCGGCCGGCGTAATTGAGGCAGTCGCCGAAGCCTCGCAAGGCGATCAGGTGGGCCGGCACCGGGTTCAGGCAGTACTGGCACAGTTATCCGACGAACGTTTGATGGCGGCAGTTGCTGAAATCAAACCGTCCGGTAAAACTGAAGCAGGAGCACTACCGACGGTTGGTGAAATGCTGCGATTTCGAAAACCGAATGTCTCGACAGTTCGCAGCAATGCCCGTACGTTGATGGAACTGGCAAGAAGCGCCGTATTAAGAGGGCAGACTGAAATTGCGACTGAACTGATAGTCAGTTTGTCCGGCTGCCTGAATGCGGCTCTTCCTTCAACATGGGCCGTCAGAGAAGCTTCCGGAGAGCTGGATCGGTCTGCGGATCTGGTTCGCACTCGAATTCGAAGTTTTCTGGGGGCGTCTGAATCGGCAAACATTACTCCTCAATTCAACAATTATCGGAGTGGGCTTGACCGTCTTGCCGCAGCGGTTGAATCACGTCGTCTTTTTTTGGTTCAACTGTTATGTGGAATCGTGGAATTGGACGGTGGAACAAGCCTGAACCTGGCTCTGAAACAAAGCGAGTTGCTGAGAAATGAACTGACACTTGATTCTCTGTGTCATGCGATTGCCGCAGAAGCCGTGGGGGCCGGCGGCGATATGCCGGGGCTGACAGACATCACCTCCCCTCGCGTTGTCCGTGGTCAGCGCACTCATGCACTGGCTGAATATCCGCTGGCGTCCGCGTGGCTTGCCACCGAACAGTCCGCTCGGGAAGGGTATAACAAGACACTCTTCTCCCCCTTTGAGTCCACACGGAATCTTCCAGGACTGCGCGCGTGTTTGCAGCGCAGAATCACAGAATCGAGAGCAAACGAGGCGGATCTAAAAATTCTGACAGCTGCAGTTTCCATACAGAATGCGACCTGCCGCGAAAACTCTTTGTGGACTGCAGGCGTCTGGCTGGCCCGGGGCGGGTATGCTGCTGAGGTCGAGTCATGGACAAAGACTGCTCAACTGACGGCAACCGATCGGGCTTTTACTCTGTCAGGTATCATCGCAGGTCTGGAGATCTCAAAACCCGTGTCGGAATGAGGTCTCGTTCAGATCTGTGCCTGCACATCTGTCAGCGAAGTACAGACTCTGCGACTCCCTGCTGTTCGATTGCCATGACTCTGTTTTCCGTTGACAATACCGGAGAGTCGGTCATCAGCCTGCAATGCCGCGGAGTCGCGGGACAGGAGCATAAAACGCAGATGATAATCCGTTTGCGCAGTTTTTCCGGGTGAGCCCTTCATGAACAGATTCAGTCGACGTGAAACTCTGGCTGCCGCTGCCATGCTGTTGCCGGCCAGATGGTCAGTTGCAGCGGATGCCCGCCGTGTTGTTCCTCAAGCTGCCCTCCGACTGGGACTTGTGACTTACAACTGGGGGAAAGACTGGGACCTGTCAACAGTTGTCAGGAACTGCGAGAATACAGGTTTCCAGGGAGTCGAGCTGCGCAGCACCCATCGCCACGGAGTTGAGATCAGTCTAAGCAAACAGAATCGTGCCGATGTTCGTCGCCGGTTTGCTGATAGTCCGGTTGAACTGATGGGACTCGGCAGTGCTTGTGAATATCACGCGACTGACCCGTCGGAACTTAAGCGGAACATTGCTGAAACAGCTGAGTTTCTGAAGCTCAGCCACGACATCGGCAGTACGGGTATCAAGGTTCGTCCGAATCAGCTTCCCGCACAGGTGCCTGTTGAAAAAACGATCGAACAAATTGGTCTGTCGCTGAACAAAGTCGGCGAAATAGCGGAAGATCTGAATCAACAGGTACGAGTTGAAGTTCACGGTCGCGGTACCAGCCAGCTGCCGGTCATGAAGGCAATTATGGATATAGCCGATCACCCGTCTGTTGGCATTTGCTGGAACTGTAATCCGGCCGACATGAACGGCGACGGATTTCGGCACAATTTCAAACTCGTGCAGGACCGCTTAGCAACAGTTCATATTCACGACCTCAGAAGTGACCGGTATCCGTGGAAGGATCTGTTCACGCTGCTCAGACTGGTTGACGCTCCTTCGTTTACCGGCTGGACGCTGCTCGAAGATGGCAAGGTTCCGGACGACATCGTGCGGTCAATGCATCAAAATCGGAAGCTGTGGAAGCAGCTGATCAGATGATTCGATTCCACCTGTATCTTATCGTAGCGCTGTCGCTGGTTATGACCGGCACTACGACGCGTTCGTGTTCTGCTTCCGATGGTCGTGATGCGTTTCTTCTGGGGCTCAGGGCCCGTGGTTATTTCGATACGGCACTGCAGTACCTTGACAGGCTGGCTGCAGATCCGGACACATCCGATCGTCTTCGAACGTCATTTCGGCTGGAACGGGCCACGATTTGGCTGGACCGCAGTGCAGCTTCCCGCCGTGCTGATGAGCGAGATGAATTTTCCGGTCGGGCTCTGGCCGCATTTGAATCCTTTCTGGACGAGTTCCCTGGACATCCTCAGGCTGCCTGGACCTGCGAACAGATGGGGCGTCTGTTGATGGACCGAGCCCGTCAGAAACTCTGGACTCGCAATGCATCCGGTGATTCTGTTCAACGCACCGAACGGACGGACTCCGGCCGCCGGTTGCTGGTACGAGCAAAAAAGGCGTTTGTTCAGGCGCGCGATCTGTCCAAAACACAGCTGGAAATCCTGACGTTCGTGACTCTGGAAGAAGATGAAGCCGGCTATCAGTTGCGGCGACGAACTGAATTTCGTTACCAGCAGACATGGCTCAACTCTGTCGAGTGTTTGTACGAAGAGGCACTCACATATGATCCTGACAGTGAAAAGCGACTTGATCTGCTGAAACGTGCTGCGGCGGCCTGCGAAGAGATTCGCACGTTCAGCCGGGAAGGGCTTGGGCAGTCGGCGAAGCTCATGATGGGCAGGTGTCGGTTGCAGATGGGTGATATCAATCAGGCACTGGGTTATTTTGACGAATTGCGAAATCAACCGTCGCAGCAGACGTATATGCTGGCGCTCAGCCGTGCGGCTCAGTACAACCGCCTGATCTGTCTGAATCATGAGTCCAGACGGGAATACCAAAACGTGATCACGGAAGCCACGCGATGGCTTAAACAGAATCAGTCGGCCTGCAATACAGAGGCGGGACTGGGCATTCTGTATGAAAAGACAATAGCGTCAGAAGCCCTGGCCCGTAACGAGGAACTTAGCGAAGAGCAGCGCCAACTGCGATTCAGAAAAACTCTGGCGGATCTGGATTTAGTAAGTGCCGTGCTGAGTCCGGTTCAGGAGCCGGCTCGTGCAGCAGCAAGACGGCTCCGCGACGAACTTGGACAGGATCGCCGTGAACCGAAAAACTTTGAAACGGCCTTCGACCGAGGTCGGGAAATCATTGGACAACTGCAGGGAGTCCGCAGTGCCTTACAACTGGTAGAAACTGATCCGCAGCAAACGCAGGCAGCTCAACAGCTTGAACTGCTTGAAGCTGAAGCCGGAAGAATGTTTCAACTCGCCCTTCAGTTCCGGGAACCTGACTCCGACCGCTCGGCTGTGGCGCAGGCCCGATATCTGCTGAGTTACATATTTCTCCGGCAAAGAAAGAACTACGACGCATTTGTGCTGGCGCGTCATGTCATGCGCCGCCATACTAAGGATGCCGATGAGACGGCCGCCAATGCCAGCGAAATGGCAATCTCTGCAGCGGTACAAATTTGGGAATCAGCTCCCAAAGATGATCGTATGTTCGAGCTGAAACTGGTTCATGAAATCTGTGAAGAGGTCCTCCGCAGATTTCCGGGGTCACGACATGCGACAGATGCCCGGATGCGACTGGGACGCGTTTATTTAGAACTCGAACAGCCGCAGCAGGCGGCAGAAGTCTTTCAGCAGGTGTCCCCCGACGATACCGGGTATGCGGCCGCCTGCATCGAAGCAGGTCAGGCGTGGTGGCTGGCGTGGGCCCGGGCCGGCAGCAGTCCAAAAGGACACAGCCAGACGCTAATTGATGCAGCGACGCTGTCCTTGTGGAAAAAAAGAGCCGTCAGTCGGCTGACCGAAGGCGTTCAGTTGAGTCGCGACGCCCTGACCGGCAGCAGCCTCAGCGATGACATCGTACGTGCTGAGGTGTCTCTGAGCAGTCTGATGAACGAGGACGGAAGATTCACCGAAACGGTTCGACGGCTGACTCAGGGAGATCCTGCGGTTCTGAGGGCGATAGAGTCGGGTGAGGAACGCCCGGAGCGCGGGGTCAACAGTCGGGCGTTTGCCGGACTTTTTTACCGGACGCTGTTACGTGCCTACGTGGGAACTCAGCAAATCGATGACGCCGTCCTGGTCATGCGGAAACTGCAGACACTTGACTCCGCCAACACCACAGCCGTTTTTGTTCAGCTCGGACGTGAATTGCAAAAAGAACTGAAGAGACTCCAGGATGCAGGAAAGAACGACCAACACGATCAGTTGCGTGCCTCGTTTCAGGAGTTTCTTGGCCAGGTCTATGAATCTCGCGATTCAACAGAATTTGGAGCTTTGCTGTGGATTGGTGATACGTACGCTGACCTGGCCCTGGAAAGCCAAGATACTGAACAATCTGTAGAATCGTTTGCCAGAGCTGTTGAGACATATCAGCAACTGCTTCAGTCTCCGATTGACGAACCGACTGCTGCGGCCGTCTCGCTGAGACTCATTCGTATCTACCGCCGGCAACAGAGCTATCAGCGCGCAGTTGAGCTTGGTACCAAGGTGCTTACCGGGAATCCGGCTTCCGTGTCTGTCCAGCTGGAAATTGCTCATGTGCTGGCGGACTGGGGAGAGCACGGAGAACCGGAACGGCTGCTGGAATCGATTGTGGGATCCCCGGTCCCCCCGAAAGACAAAATTATCTGGGGCTGGGTAACACTCGCACGAAGACTGCAGAAATCACGACATCAGGAGAACTGGACTGATTTGAAACCGTTGTTTCTGGAAGCTCGTTACGAGCTTTCACACAGTCGCCTGAGATATGTCCGAACGAATCCGGACCTCGGTCAACAGCAACTTGAGGCGGCGGCCCGGGAGTTAACATCCATGGCTGAGTCCATGAATGACTTCGACCAGGAATGGCGGGACCGTTTTCAGGGACTGTACGAGGAAATCCGGAAAGCGATGGGACGACCAGGGCTGGCCCTGTTCCGTTCCTACGACGTGGCAGGTCCGACAGAGAATGACGCCCGGACCGCCATCCATGATTCAACGGTCACCGGCAACACGGATGCTGTGCCGGTATTGGCGAATGACGGAAACCCGCCCAATGAAGACCAATTGTCCGATTCGCTCTACCTGATTCTGGGAATCAGTCTGATGGCCGTCGTGGTGGCAGCCGGCAGTTTCATAATCATGCGACAACCGAAAAAGAAAATTCGGACCCGATACGGCAACCCGCCGAATCCGGACCTGCTCACGACGAAAAATCGGAACATTGCAAAACGAGCGTCATCACCGCGTACAAATGCTGCCGGTCAGCGCAAGGCACCATCTCAGCCATCCGGACCGCAGAGTGCTGAGAAGCGTCAATTAACGACAGGCGAAACAGCTGCCGAGTCCCGCAGATCGCGTGTCCGGAAACGTTCTCCCCCACCAGAGAATCAGTAGTCGACTGTTTGTTACATGAGACGTGAACACCAGAGCTCAGTTGTTGCTGTCACCCGAACGCTGCAGCGTTCGGGTGGTACCTTCGTCCCGTTTTGTGAGTATGCCATGACTTTGTTCTGTTCGCACGCGTTGATCCTGCGATCACTGATGATTTGCATTTTAATCACAACAACATCGACGTTTGCTGCCGACCAGGTGACTCGTATCAGCGATGGCGAGACGATTCGGGGCGAATTCAAAACGCTTTCGAAAACCCAGATCGTTATTACACGATCGAACGACCAGTCCGAAACGATATCACCGGCCAATATTTACGACATTCGATTTCATCGTGAACCTCCTCCTCTGCAAACAGCACGAAGCAGCGAACGAAATGGAAGCTACAAAGCAGCCATCGGGCAATTACAGGAAGTCAAAGCAGAGTATGCCGGCAGCGACAGACGGGTTCCGATCGAAATTGATTTTTTGACTGCCCGCTGTCACGCGCGTCGTGCGTTATCGAATCCCGAGGAAACTGCTGTGGCGCTTGAGTCGCTTCAGTTATTTGCTCAACAGCATGCCGAAAATTATCGAACGCTGGAGGCCAGGTTACTGCAGGCACAGTTGCTGATTGAATTCGATCGGGTTCAGGGCAGGAAACTACTGAAACAACTGCGCAACTGCCGTGTTGAAGGTTTTGAGGTCCAGGCAGGTTTGATCCTCGGACATGCATTGCTTGAGGAAGACCAAGTGGATCAGGCTATGCAAATCTTTTATGTGGTGACCGGGAAGAGTGCGGAAAACCCGACACTGCAGATTTTACATTACGACAGCCGGATCGGGCGTGCGGAGTGTTTTCAGAGACAGAACAGATGGCCACAGGCACTGGAGACGCTCAAGGCAGTCATTGCCGAAGTTCCCGAGGACGAGGAGCCGATTCTGGCGAAAGCCTGGAACGATATGGGTGACTGTTATCGACTCAGCAATCAGCCGCAGGGTGCCCTTATGGCGTACCTGCACGTCGATATTTTGTACTCCAATGTGCCTGTTGAACATGCAGAAGCCCTGCATCGGCTTGGGGCACTGTGGGAAGATACCGGCCACCCGGACCGGAGTCATGATGCCCGATCGCGGTTGCAGGCTCAGTACCCGCAGAGTCCGTGGGTCCGGCAAGTCAGCAATTAGTGCTGATTTCCTGTTTTATCGCCTTGCCCGAACGGCCCTTGTTTACGGGTGACGGATAATCGATCGTGTACTAGAGTGCGGGACAACCTCACTCAGCCCGATCACCTGTATCATTGAACAGTGACTGGTCTGTGATGAGGTTCACCTGATTGCAGCCAGTGGAGTAACAAGAGAATGTTGAGTCTGACTTTGTCTGAAAACTCCCGCCCGAGGCGATTTGCCTGGAAATTCCTGTCAGTCCCGCTTGTTGTTCTGCTGTTTGTGACGGCACTGCCTGACTTGAACTCCGTGGTCTTTGCTCAGGCGCCTGCTGATCAGAACGACGCTGCTCCTGTGCAGGAGACCGATGACCAGCCGGCGACCAGCCGCAATTTTCTGACATGGATGATCGAGGCGCTGGGTCTGTTCTGGATGTTTGTATTTTCCGGGCTGTCATTTGTGATGGTGGCTTTGATCATGATGAATCTGATGCAGGTTCGTCGTGAGGTCCTGTTGCCGAATGAATTCGTTGAAGACTTCGAAGGTAAACTGAATGCCAAAGATTTTCAGGGAGCCTACGATCATGCTCGTAACGATGACTCGTTTGTCGCGCGCGTCCTGGCGGCCGGAATGGGTCGTCTGAGCCGAGGATACCCGGAAGCGATGGAAGGAATGCAGGAAGCCGGCGAAGATGAGAACATGGCCCTCGAACATCGCCTGAGTTACCTGGCACTGATTGGAACCGTGGCACCCATGTTGGGCCTGATGGGTACGGTTCAGGGAATGATTGCCAGCTTCGACAAAATTGCCACCAGTCCGTCAACTCCGAAGCCTGCGGATCTGGCTCAGGGAATTTCTACGGCCCTGTTTACTACATTGATTGGTCTTGGGATTGCTGTGCCGGCAATGATTTTTTACAGCATTCTTCGCAATCGGATCCAGCGACTCGTGCTGGAAATTGGCATGGTCAGTGAGGGATTGATGAGTCGTTTTTCTCTGGTCGGCAAGCAAAAGGGAACGACGATAGATTCCTAAAGAAAAATTATTAATGCGATGTCGCATCTGTTACTTAACGACGGCGAGGTACCTGATTTCCTTTTTGACGGCTGTCAAAAAGGAAACAAAAATAGATTCGCAGTTGTAACAGACGACGTTGGGAACGTTCCGATACCTGATCTGCGGTCGTACTCATGAAAATCCGATCCTTCGGATCTAACGTACCTGAAATTAACATGACGCCGATGATCGACATCGTGTTTCAGCTGATTGCGTTTTTTATGGTGATTACGAATTTTGAACAGAATCAGGCAGATGAACGAGTGCGATTGCCAAAGGATCAGCTGGCCCGTCCTCCGGAAGTAAAGCGAGAAAATTCTTTTACACTGAACCTGGGATTTCTTCGGGACAGTGAAACCGGCCGGATCACAGACCCGGATCCTTATTTGTTCTTTGGAGCGGATCAGGTGAAGGTCGGGGACTGTGCGGTTCGACTGAGGCAGGAGGCTCAGTTTTACGAAGCACTCGATGTGGATCTGGCCGAAGTCACTGTGGAAATCCGCTCTGACGGAGATGTTTCAACGGGACTGGTGCAGGAATTGATCCAAAAATGTCAGGAAGCCCGAGCCTCACAGCAGAGCACCGAAGGATTTCAGCGGTTTGCTCTGAGAGCAACCCGGAAAACAGATTGATGTATCAGCCTGCGTTCGGTCGCCTTTGATCGACCCGGACCCATCGTATGAAAATCCGTAACCGAAATCCGACTGCCGACAAGATTGAGTCGCAGATGACGCCAATGATTGACGTCGTCTTTCTACTCTTGATTTTCTTCATGTTCACGCTGAAGATTATTGAGCCGGAAGGTGACTTCAACATCAACATGCCGCTGAGCCGACCGGCAGAGGCAGCTGTTACGGATGCTGAACTGCCGCCGTTGAAAGTGCGACTGGAAGCGGATCCCGGGACTGGTGACCTGCGGAGCCTGCGATTTGGGGATCGAGATCTGGGTGGAGGTCCTGACGCGTTTCGTACGCTGAATGAAGAAATCAACAGGATCGTTCTGGCTTTGCAGAATGTGGGGCCGGCCGATGCTGAGGACGGTGCTGAAACGCAGGAAGTGGAACTCGATCCCGATTTTAATCTGGACTACCGGTACGTTATCAGCGCGATCAGTGCCTGTTCCGGAAGAGTAACAGCTGAAGGTACGACCGTGCCGCTGCTAAGCAGAATTAAGTTCGCTCAGGTTCGCCAGGAAGAACCGTTGCCTGTCACGGAGCAGTGAGAGCGAATGCTTCCGGATACAGTCCTGGCTGTCTGCAGAGAGTTCAACCGGCAACGTCGAGTCTGAAGTCAGGGATCAAACTGCAGGTCGTTACGAGTTTGCACAGTTCAGGCAGTAGCTGTTGTCGCCTATCAACAGTCCGGGACAACGACCTCGTCCGGCGGGCCAGGGATTGATTTTTTGAATGACAGATTGCCAATTCTGTATTGTGATGATCAGTACGTTGCGATTGCCAAACCCGCAGGCATGTTTGTGCACCGTACGAATATGGACCGACGTGTTCGTGATGTGGTTGTACAGACAGTGCGCGATCAGTTGCATCGTCCTGTGTTTCCGGTCCACCGAGTTGACCGTCCAGCATCCGGTATTGTGTTAATGGGACTCAGTTCTCAGGCGGCGTCGGCAGCATCGGAATTGTTCCGTGACCGAAAAGTGGACAAAGCCTATCTGGCACTCGTCAGGGGCTATCCCCCGTATGACGGCCACATTGATCGGCCCCTGACCAAACCGGAAGCAGCGTGTGGTGAACCCCTGGAGGCGATAACTGAATTTACGACAGAGCGACGGTTCGAAGTCCCGCTCAGGTCGGACCGGTTTCCCACAACACGCTGCAGTCTTGTTCGGGTGTTACCCAGAACCGGTCGGTTCCATCAGATTCGCCGACACCTGAACGGGATCAATCACCCGGTGATTGGTGACACGTCCCACGGTGACAGCCGGCAGAATCGTTTTTTTCGGAGATATGCGAACGCCGTTCGGCTGATGCTGCATGCCGCTGAACTCAGATTTCACCATCCGGTAACCAAAGAATGTGTCGAGATCCGATGTCCGATGCCGGACGATATGCTGGGGCCATTGACACGACTGACTGACCACAGCCTGCCGGAGACCGTTCAGCACTGTGAGCCTCCCGGTCATTTGAAACCTCAGGCGGGCATACAGTTTTCAGTACGGCCGGATGGTCTTTAAGCGATTCCGTGAATCGGAAAACCAGATGGCATACAGCGGGTCATGATCACGCTATGAGTGCATCACAAAGCCGCCATCGACGTTGATCGTCTGACCGGTAACCTGAGCAGCCCGTCCGGAAGACAGAAACAGGATCATGTCAGCGATGTCCTCCGGGCGCTGCCATGTTTCCAGAGGAATCAGCTTTCGAACCTTTTCATCACCCCATTCCTCATAGGTCAACTTACTGTCAGCGGGTTCACGTTCGTTCCATGACTGCCAAACGAGACGGTTGAGCGGCGTTTTTACCATCCCTGGACAAACGGTGTTCACTCGAATGCCGTTAACCGCCAGGTCTTTGGCCATGATCTGAGCGAGATTAATATTCGCAGCTTTCGAGGCACTGTAAGGCGGATCAGTCTGTGAACCAATCTGGCCGGCGACTGACGCCACGAAAACCATTGTTCCGCCACCGTGCCGTATCATGTGTGGACCGACCGTATGAGCAACATTCACCATTCCGGTGACATTCACGTCCAGAATCCGTGCCCAGTCATGTGGATTCAGATTGGTGTAGGGGAATCCGTATTTACCGGAACCGATGGCGGCGGCGTGTACAAGGTGGTCGATCGAACCAACGGCCAGCTCCGTTTCGCTGGTCACACGTTCCACGGCTGCCAAATCAGAAATATCGACCTGAAACTCAATACAACGACCATCGCCACTGTGCTGACTGTTGGCTGCTGCGATGTCCCAGATGACCACGCGCGCGCCTTCTTCCAGAAATGCATCCACGCTGGCTTTGCCAATGCCGCTGGAACCACCAATGACCAGTGCTACCGACTCTTCCAGATGAAGTAACACGGCTGAATCCTGCTGTTTGAAATGGAAGGGCTCTGTCCGGGACGGACCCGGAAAAATCAAGTGGGATCTGCAGAACCGGAATCCTCCGGTCTGTGTGGATAGTTCTCAACACCAAACCGCAGCAAAGCCCCGGGTTGACCCAGGCCACAGACAAGCTGGGCCGCAGCTACTGAGATTTCCAGACCGGATCCTGATGTGATTCATCAACGGAACGGAACCAGCGGGTTAATGTTGTTTTCTGCCGGGTGTAAAACTGTACGCCTTCAGCTCCCTGGATGTGCAGATCACCAAAGAACGACTGATTCCAGCCGGTGAACGGAAACCATGCCATCGGGGCCGGCACGCTGACGTTGATGCCGATCATACCGGCATTGAAGTGCTGCTTGAATTCCCGGGCCGCATATCCGTCCTGGGTGAAAATTGAGGCACCATTTCCGAACGGGCACTGTCGTCCGATCGCCAAAGCGGCCTCCAGATTCTCGGCACGCACAACGGACAGGACGGGGCCAAAAATTTCTTCACGAGCCAGCCGCATTTCCGGCTGTACACGATCCACTACGCTCGGGCCGATCAGGAACCCCTGCGAATCCGAATGGCGACGGCCGTCCAGAGTCACGTCTGCTCCTTCTGCCTCTGCAATATCCAGATAACCGGCAACGCGTTCCTGGTGTTCGCGGCGAATCAGTGGTCCCATGTCCACCTGTTCATTCCCGTCTGTGGGGCCAACGCGCAGAGTGTCGGCGTGATCGCAAAGCTGACTGACCAGTGAATCAGCAACGGAACCAACAGCAACCGCAATGCTGCCTGCCATACAGCGTTGCCCGGCACAACCATAGGCACTGGCTGCGACAGCTTTGACGGACTGATCCAGGTCGGCGTCCGGCATAATGATCAGATGGTTCTTCGCACCGCCGGCAGCCTGTACCCGTTTGCCGCTGCGAGTTCCTGTTTCATAGATGGAACGAGCAATTGATGTTGATCCCACAAAGGAAACGGCTGCCACGTCCGGGTGTTTCAGCAATTGATCAACGCAGTTTTTGTCTCCGTGAACGATACTGAACACACCGGCGGGCAGCCCGGCTTCCATCAGCAGTTCACCAATCCGTACGGCGGACAGCGGAACTTTTTCAGACGGCTTCAGTACAAAGGCGTTGCCACAGGTGATGGCAACCGGAATCATCCACATCGGCACCATGAACGGGAAATTGTAGGGCGTTATTCCGACACAGACTCCAACCGGATGACGAACGGTTTCTGCATCTACAGTCCCTGCAATATTTGCGAGCGTATCACCCATCAGCATGTTGGGGATCCCGCAGGCGAATTCCACCATTTCCAGCCCACGCTGAATTTCAGCCCGGGATTCTGCCAGAGTCTTGCCGTGCTCGCGTGTGACGACCGTTGCCAGTTCATCAAAGTCACGTTCGATAAGCTGCCGGAGTCGAAACATGACACGGGCACGTTCGACGGGTGATGTAGCGGCCCAGGCGGTCTGAGCACCGCTGGCGGCTGCGACGACTTTGTCAGTTTCTGCTGCGTCACACAGAGGAACCTGGGCAATCACGTCACCGGTAGAAGGATTGAACACATCCGCTGTCTTCGCGGACGTGATCGTGTGAAATGTTCCGGCTGTCAGGCACGGTACGTGAGATGTAGAGGTCATCGTCTGTCTTTGCCGGTGGAGGCGTAACTGGATTTGAATGAATCGAAATTGTCACGAGTCGACGAATGGATATCTGTCGTTCCTGGCACCGTGTCAGTATTGCAGAAAGGTGCCGGAACAGGTACCGGTCCCGTGCGGAATACTGTCGGTTGGGTCCACCGGAGAACTCATGACCCTGAGTTTCTGGTTGCAGTCGCGGAATGTCAGTGATCCTCGGCAACTGTATCTGACTGTACAGTTGCCGGATCAGCAGGCCGGGGGCAGCCATCGTTCAGATGGTCGTCCGGCAGAGCTGTTGCCCAAGTTCGCAGCCGGTTGATCCTGTTTGACACTGCCTGTCGTTCTGGCTAGTTTGGCGTCTGACCTGTCAGCGGACCAAGAGGTTTCTGACCGTTTCCAAAATGCGTTCCTCTTTGATTCTGCGCGTAGCGCCGCATTGTTCCTGAGCCGGCCGTTGAGGCGTTAGCGCTGGATACGATAACTCGCCCACATATCCATCCGGCCTGAGGAAAAACATGAGTCAGCATCGGCTCATTGTCACGACTGCTTCCTGGGCAGCGGTGTCCTGTCTCCTTAGTGTTTATGCAAACGCCGGTCGTCCCCAGACCCCGCAGGGCCTTGAGCTGTTTGAAAAACGCATCCGGCCGGTACTCATTCGACACTGTTACGAATGCCACTCATCTGCTGCGAAGGAACTCAAAGGCGGATTGCAGCTTGACAGCCGTGAAGGTATCCGACGGGGAGGCGAGAACGGACCTGCGGTTGTTCCCGACAACCCTTCTGAGTCACTGCTGATCCAGGCGCTGCAGTACGAGTCTCTGGAAATGCCTCCGGATTCCAGGTTGCCGGACAGTATCATTTCCGACTTCGTGAAATGGATTCAGATGGGTGCACCTGATCCTCGCGATCACCCTCCAGGGCCCGATGAGGTTGCCGATCTGTCCTGGAAACTGAGTTTGGAGAGCCGTCGTGACTGGTGGAGTCTGGAGGATGTTATGGAACCAGCGGTGCCGGAATCCGCTGATCATTCCTGGTCGGATCATCCCATCGACCGGTTCATTCAGGTGCGATGCCGGGATGCAGAGCTCAAGCCGGCCCCTGATGCCGAACCGCATGTGCTGCTGAGACGTCTGAGTCTGATTCTCACCGGTCTGCCACCCATGCCGACCGAAGTCGCTGAGTTTGAATCGCTTATGGCCGTGGATCCCGGGACCGGTTATGAAATCCTTGTAGAGCGTTTACTTGAATCTACTCATTTTGGCGAACGCTGGGCCCGGCACTGGATGGACGTCGTCCGGTTTGCTGAAACCCATGGGTATGAATGGAACCACGAAATCCGTGATGCGTGGCAGTACCGTGACTATCTGATTCGAGCCTTCAACGACGATGTTCCTTTTAATCAGTTCGTCCGTGAACACATCGCCGGTGATCTGCTTGACTCACCACGGATCAATTCTGAACTGAACATTAACGAGTCTGTAATTGGAACAGCGTTCTGGCGTTTCGGGGAACTCGGCCACGATAACTGTGTCACATTCCCGGAGATTCGGTTTGACGCACTTGACAACCAGATTGATACGTTCACCAAGGCTTTCCAGGCAACCACGGTTTCCTGCGCCCGGTGCCATGATCACAAATTTGATGCTGTCTCAACGCGTGACTATTACGCACTGGCTGGCATTTTGGAAAGCTCTCGTCAGGTTGTACAGACAATCGACACACCGGAGCGCATCCGAAACCAGGTGCAGCAGCTCAGATCTCTGAAAAAGCAGATCCGTGAGCAGCTGGCCGGTCAGTGGATTCAGTCACTCGGCGATGTCGATGGTTTAATACTCGACGTGTTACGACCTGACCGGGAGACGGAGGTTCGTCAACCTGCAGCGGCACTGGCGCAGCAGTTGGCCGCTGATGAGATTGCCGTGGAGGATCCGTCATCGATCCTGAAGCAGGTGGCCGGGACCAACACTGAACAGGCACTGCGTGTCGCCTGGCGGGAAGCAGGAATCTCCTGTCAAAAAATTCAGTCGGAACGGGCAGATTTCAACGCTCGGAACTTCAGGCGGTGGTGGTCATTTGATGAAGAGCACCCGGTCGGATGGTCTGCTGCCGGACTTGGACCGCAGAACCAGCTCTCGCGTTCCGGGGAGTTCGTGGTGGCCCTGACGGATGACTCGGTGGTGTCGGCTGTTCTGCCAGCCGGCATTTATACGCACTTGCTTTCCAGTCGGCTCAATGGAACGGTTCAGTCTTCCTGTATGCCAGGAGATTACAGGAATGTAAGTGTCCGTTTTCTGGGTGGCGGGCTGAGCATGATCCGTCCGGTTGTCGACAGCTGTGCCCTCAACGAATACGTCGGTGGAGGTGTGAAATATCTCAGTGATGACCAGTTCCGGTGGCAGACATACCCGACGCGTGTTGATGAGTCACATCGGGCGTTTGTTGAATTGACCACCAAATCTGACAACGTTCGCTGGCCCGACCGACCGGGGATGGCGGGAAAGGACGAAGCTCTTCTTGCTTCTCCTCGTTCGTGGTTCGGAGTTGTGGACGCTGTTGTGCACGACTGCAGCGGTCCACCTCAGACAGAACTCGGGCATCTGCTTCCACTGTTTGAGGCATCGGAGCCCAGGGATCCGGCTGAGGTGGCGGGTATCTTTCGCGACATCTGTACTGATGCTGTTGCCAGCTGGAAAGCCGGGACCACCACGGACGAGGACGTTCGGTGGATTAACTGGATGCTGTCGGTCGATCTGCTTCCGAATTCACTGCAGTGGAATGAAAAGCTGGATCGACTGGTTCAGGAGTATCGTGACGTTGAGTCACAAATGCCGCTGCCACGGGTGGTTGCCGGGATGGCCGATCACGGAACCGGGTTTGAGTCTCCGCTACTCGTTCGCGGGAACCCCGTTACGCCCGGGGCGCCTGAACCGCGGCGTTATCTTGAAGTTGTTTCCGGAACCAGACGCCCGTTTGAGTCGATTGGCAGCGGGCGACGGGAACTGGCAGAATTGATTGCCGGTGCAAAGAATCCTCTGACTGCTCGGGTGATGGTGAATCGTGTCTGGCACTATCTGTTCGGTGCAGGCCTGGTGCGTACCCCGGATGACTTTGGTCATCTGGGAGAACGTCCTTCACATCCGGAACTTTTGGACTACCTTGCCTCCGAATTTGTCAGCAACGGCTGGTCGGTGAAACGACTGATTAGGCAGGTTGTGACAAGCCGAACATTTCGTCAGTCCAGTGTGTCGACTTCGGAATCCATGCAGGTTGACCCGGAGAATCGGCTCCTGCATCACTTTCCTGTAAGACGACTCGAAGCAGAAGCCATTCGCGATACAATTCTGGCCGTCACGGGGGGACTGAACCGGACGCAGTTTGGTCCGGGTATTCACCCGCATCGACCGGAGCCAAAGGAGCATCGGAAGCTTTACTCAGGTCCACTGGACGGGGACGGGCGTCGAAGTGTTTATCTAAAAATCACTCGTATGGAGGGACCACGATTTCTGGAGCTGTTCGATATGCCTGATCAGACAGCCACACGTGGCCGTCGTGATCAAACCAATGTTCCGGCTCAGGCGCTGGCGCTGCTAAATGATCCGTTTATTATCGGGCAATCAGTCAGGTGGGGGAAGGTTCTGGCCACCAGGGATGATGCTTCCATTGTGGATCGAATCAACCATCTTTTTCTGCAGGCGCTGTCCCGTTCTGCCGATTTTCGGGAACAGCGTCGAATGCTCAGTTTTGTGAATCAGCTGGCAGACCTGCACGGGGTGCCGCCGGAAAATATTCTGTCCAGCCCGGTGATCTGGCAGGATGTGGCGCATGCAATACTGAACATGAAAGAACTGGTCTATGTCCGATAGTCTCACAAGATACCACGCGCGGGGACCTTTCACCGGTCACTTGGGCCTGTGTTCCCGGCGAGACATGCTTCGCAACGCTTCCAACGGATTTGGTCTGACGGCTCTGTCGTCGCTGCTGGCAGATCGTGCTTATGCGGGACTTTCTGACGGAGCTGTCCAGCACCATCCTGCCGCTGCGAAAAGTGTGATTTTCTGTTTCATGGCCGGAGGTGTTTCCCATGTTGATTCATTCGACCCAAAATCGGCTCTCGAAAAATATGATGGTCGGTCGGTTGGTGATCTGAGTCACGAAAAAAAATCGCAAAACAACGGCAGCCGTACTTGGCTGAAGAGTCCGTGGAAGTTTCGGCCCCACGGTGAGTCGGGTATTCCTGTCAGCGAACTGTTTCCACACACAGGCGGTTGCATCGATGATATTGCGGTTGTGCGTTCGATGGTTGCAGAACTGCCGCTGCACGCAGCCGGCAATCTGTTCATGCACACCGGGCGACTGCGGGCCGGTTCCCCGAGTATTGGATCATGGATTGCCTACGGGCTTGGCAGCGAAAACCGTAACCTGCCGGGATATGTGCTGCTGGAGAATGGCAAAGTACCGCCCGGTGGACGCGAAAATTATGCCAACGGCTATCTCCCGGCAGACTTCCAGGCAACGCCGATTCGGGCACAGGGAGTTCCGGTGGAAAACATCGTTCCGGCTGGAGCATCACGAGACGTGCAGCGGGCTAAACTTGATTTTTTGGGTCGTCAGGACCGTGACTTCAGTACCGCACTGGGCAGAAGTGACGACAGTATCGAATCAGCGATTCGCAACTACGAAATGGCCTATCTGATGCAGTCATCTGTTCCCGATCTGCTGGATCTGTCAGAAGAAACACTCAGCACCCGGCAAATGTACGGTGTCGAATCTGATGACGAACAATTGCGGCTGTACGGCACCCAGTGCCTGAGAGCGAGGCGACTGGTGGAGCAGGGCGTTCGATTCGTTGAAATTACCGCAAACCCCCTGGAGATGTCTGTTGGGTCGTGGGACCAGCACGAAGATCTGAAGGCTAACCATGAGCGCAATGCGTTGGTCGTTGACCAGCCGATTGCCGCTATGATCACTGATCTTAAATGTCGTGGCCTGCTGCAGGACACGCTGATCCTGTTTGCCGGAGAGATGGGCCGCACACCCCATACCGAGAATGGAGACGGTCGCGATCATCATGTCGGAGGGTTTTCTGTCTGGCTGGCCGGTGGCGGTATCAAAGGTGGCACTGTGCACGGCGTCACAGACGAACTTGGTATGCATTCCGTCGAAGGCATTGTGTCTGTGTTTGATCTGCACGCCACGATCCTGCACCTGCTTGGTCTGGATCATGAACGGTTGACGTACCGTTACGGAGGTCGCGACATGAGCCTCACGGACGTTCACGGCAGGGTCATTCACGAGATCATAGCGTAGCCGTTTTGTGCGGCGCCGCTGTTCGAACTGTTTCTGAAGTCACAGATCGAACCCTGCAGACAGCTGTTTCTGCACAACGCTTATCCCGGAAAAATTCCGTCGCCGGCAATTATGCCGTCTTTCATGTAGATCTGTCGTTTGGCTTCACGTGCGATTTCCGGTTCATGTGTCACCATGATGATGGTGCGCCCTTCGGCGTTCAGTCGATGCAGTATCTGAATAATCTCGGCGGATGTTGAGGAATCCAGGTTTCCGGTTGGCTCGTCGGCCAGAATGATCGCCGGACCGTTGACCAGTGCCCGGGCGATCGCCACTCGCTGCTGTTGTCCGCCGGACAGCTGGCTGGGACGATGATCAAGCCGGTCGCTGAGTCCAACCTGATGCGCCAGTTCCGTGCACCAGTCGATATCTTTCCGAGTCATTCGTGGTCTGCCGGGACGATAGCTCAGCGGCATCTGGATGTTTTCCAGAACAGTAAACTGTGAAATGAGATTATAAGACTGGAAGATAAAACCGATAAGCCTGTTGCGAATAGCCGACAGTTCGTGATCCGTAAGTGTTGAGACATCATTTCCTGCGATGACGTAGCGGCCGGAGGTCGGGCGATCGAGGCCGCCAAGAATATTCAACAGAGTGCTTTTGCCGCTGCCGGACGAACCCATGATGGCCACAAAGTCGCCGCCAGGAAATTCAGCGGTGACTCCCCGCAGTGCTTTCACGACCTGACTGCCGAGGTCGTAGTACTTGTGCAGGTTGTCAATCTGTCCGGCGAGTTCCATGAATGTAGGACCTTGCATACAGAGAACGGTGTTTGAAAGACGCGTTATTCGTGCCGGAGCGCTTCAATGGGATCCATGAGTGCTGCACGTCGCGCCGGATACAGACCAAACAAAACGCCGACTCCAACAGAAATAAAAAATGCGGCCATGATTGACCACGGTGCAATGATGGGTTGCAGCTGCTGAATGGTGGGTGGAAGAGATCGCCAGACCTCCGGACGCCAGTTCTCTATTGCCCACAGAACAGCAAAGGTTGCCGGCCCGCACAAAAAACCACAAACGACACCGACAATTCCGCCTAGACCGGACAGGACCATCGTTTCCGCGAGGAACTGTTCAATGATGTCGGTCTGACTGGCCCCCATGGCACGCCTCACGCCAATTTCTCTGGTACGTTCCGTTACTGTCGCCAGCATGATATTCATGATTCCGATCCCGCCGACCAGCAGAGAAATTCCGGCGATGACGACCAGCAGGACGTTGAACATCTTTCTGAGCATTTCGGCCTGCTTCAGAAGCTCTTTGGGAACCGTGATCGAGAAGTCACTCTTGCTGCCGTGATATTTATCAAGCAGAACCTCAATAATGTCGGATGCATCGTCGACATCGGACAGGTCACCAACGGTTGCAGTAATCTGGCTGAGTTCAACCAGTTCGCCCTCCATGCTGCCTGTTCTGGATGTTACGATCTGGTCACCGATTCGGGAACGAAACGTTGACAGGGGAATATAAACGTCCTGGTTGTAATCACGGCCTTCAAGGCTGCTGCCAATGGAAGCAGACGGCATGCGACTCTTTGTCTGTCCGACGACAAGGTAAACGTCCACTCGATTGTTGGCTGTGATTTCGATCGTTTTACCAACGGGGTTTTCATAGCCAAACAGCAAATCCGCGGTTTCGGCAGCAATGACGGCTATGTTCTGACGTTCTTCGACGTCGTGGTCTGTCAGAATCCGACCTCGTACACTGCTCAGAGAATTGATGTCGAACCACGCGGCCGTGCATCCAATCAGGTGGACGTCAGCATCACGGGTTCCGGCCCGGACATTGCTGATGATTTCCCGCATCGGGACCGCGCGTTTGATCGTTGGAACTCCGTCCATGATTCGATCGTAGTCGTTTCTGGTCAGTCCGTACTCCACAATGATACTACGACCTGAGGATGAACTCGCCGACGGCTTGACACTCTTAAGGATAATGTTTGTTGCGCCAAGTTCCTTGATCTGCTGCTGAGCCTGATAGCTCACACCCTCTCCCAGTGCGACCAGCCAGATGACGGCCGTGACTCCGATCAGGATTCCCAGCACCGCCAGACCGGCGCGCAGTTTATGCAGCAGAAGGCTCTTGAAACTGTAAAGCAGTGTGTGGACAAGTCGTTGGAACACAGAATACGACCTTGTTGCGACGATAATTTTTCCGATGGTATCTCGACGGTCCGAAAAACAAACCGTCCGTGTTGTGGACAGGTAAGATTCTTCGTGTTTCGGCCTGGCCCCGACTTACTGTCGGCGGCTTTCCCTCAATTTCGACCTGCAAATCTCAGCGTCCACGTTGCTGTCGCAATTCTTCAATTTCCTTGTTTGTGATTCCACCGTCGCCATCGGTGTCCATGCGGTCAAAGAAAGACCGCATACGCTCCGGAGCTTCTTCTTTGGAGACTTGACCATCGCCATTGCTGTCGTACTGCATCAGATCGAAGCCTCCTCCCGCATTACCGGGGCGACCGCGATCCGATGTCCCGTCCCTATCAGCGGGTTGTGTACCGGGAGGTCGTCCTGCACCACCACCGGCAAATCGTCGTCGACTTTCAAGCATCGTGTCGGTTTCTGTTTCATTCAGCGCACCGTCTCCGTCTGAGTCCACGTGACTGAACCAGAATTGCGCAGACCGCTGAGACTGTTCATCCAGTTCCGACTGCGCAACCTTGCCATCACCATCTTTGTCATACTGAGCGATGTACTCCCGTCCCGTTTCCGGCAGCGTGCTCTGTCCGCCGGAAGTGGAACGTGACGTACTGTTTTCAGTCCGGGTGGCTGCCGGACCTTCCGAACCGGACCGTGGTTCGCCGGTTTCGTCCGGTGTGTTTTCACTGCCGAACTGTGATCGGTCTCGTTCGGAATCCCCCTGAGGCGCCTCTCTGACAGCTTCGTCGATGACGGTTCTTGGATTCCGCAGTACTTGATCGCCTTCGTCCACACCCTCGAGCACTTCGACGATCTTGTCGTTGGTGCGGCCGAGCTCCAGTTCCTGTTTGTGAATTCCATCGTCTTTGTTGACCCAGCAGAAGTACGACTCTCGCTGTTCCACAACCGACGACACAGGCACTGTCAGCACATCCTTCAGATTGGCAACGAGAATCTCCACATGGGCCGTCATACCAGGACGCAGAGTCATCGACTCTCCTTCAATTGCCACAATTGTTGCATATTCTTTGACATTCGCTGAAAAGAAACTGGTGGGTTCCGGCTGGCTGGCTACGGAAACCACGTGTCCCCTGTATTCGACATCCTGGATCACGATTCGAGCCGGCATTCCGGATTGCAGCTGATCAATTTTTGATTCATGGACAGTCACCCGCACCTGCATCCGTGACAGGTCGGGCAGTCGGATGATTGTCTGTCGTTCGCGAATGGTGGCCCCTTCCTCAATCTGGACGTCCTGGTTGCCACGAAAGCGACTGCGACCGGTATTATTGGCGTACACAACCATTCCATTTTGCGGCGCCTGAATCACACAGTTTTCAAACTGCTTTCTGAGTCGTTCCAGGCGGGCTTTTTCCAGGTCGAATGCTGCCTGATTTGCCCGAGCCTGTGCCGCAGCCGCTTCTCGTTTTGCTTCCAGGTCTTTAAGGGTTTTTTCCTTTGTGAACTCGACGAGCACTTTTCTCCGGGTTTCTGCTGCTTCCAGATCAAGCGTTGTTCGTTCGACAGCAAACTGATCGGCCTCACGCTGCAGCGAAGTTGCGAACCCCTTACGCACCATTTTCTTTGTGAACACCAGGAGACTCTCGGCGGACCGCAGATTTTCCTGTGCAATCCGAATATCCGCTTCAGCCTGCTTCAACTCCTCAACAAAAGTTCCTTCCCGGTATTCGTTGACGGCGAGGATGGCAGCCTCATGATCTTCGGCAGTCTGTATTTTTGTGGCATTCGCATTTTCAAAAGTGATCTTTTGTGAGTTCAGCTGGTCCTCGATGTTTGACGTATCAAGCCGAACGATTTCATCGCCGGCTTTGACCGTCGTGCCATCTTCAATGATCCACAGAATCGTACTGCCGCCACTGATCGAACATTTTACGTCAATGTTGTCCGCACTTTCGACGTTTCCGTCTTCGTTGACTGTTACGAGAATGTCATCTCTGGCGACGGTATACAGCAGAATTCCATTTTCTCCGTCGTTCGCGATACTCCCGCCAAGGGTGGCCCAGACGAAGGCTCCCCCGCCGATCAGGCCAAACAGCAGCAGTAATCCGATTGCTGTGGTACCACTGCTCCCTCGACGGTGTGATGCCTGTAAGGCACGTTTTTGCACCTGTGGTTCGAAAGTTTTCATAACAGTGGTTCCCATGCCGGCGATGCGGAAGGATTGCGCAGCTCAGAGACGTCTGCGCGTACAGAGACTTCCGTATTCTACGGTCCGGATAACCGGAAGTGTATCAGAACAAAGCTCGGACAGACGATTTCGCTGCCGGTGTTTTCATTTGGTTCCGGACGTTGTGGACAGCGACAAATTGAGATCTTCCCGGAATCCCATCTGACCTCGGTTGCCTGATGAGCCCGGCATTATATCTGCTTCAGGTGTGTTTTCTGACAGTGCAGTCGTTCGATATTCGGATTCGAAAACGCGACGGGCAATTTGCCTTCCTGCTCTCCCGTTCATCGCCTGGCGGGATTCGCCAGCAGAAGAACCTGTACGGCTGTTGTTCTGCATGAACTCCGGATCCTGTTGAACTTTTCCTGTGGAGGCCTGTTCACTGTCCGCATGTTGACGTTCCGGCGGGAGCCACTGATGCGGGACCGCCGGCGGCAGTTGCTGATTCTCGCCTGCTGCTTCAGCAGGCGACAGGAGTTCATGAATCGGTACGTCAATCCATAATCCACCGGCGTCGATCTGCATGATTCCGAGTTCTCGGTAGAGCTGCATCCGGGTTGCGTGGTAGTTGAGCCACACACTCATCAGATTGTTTTGTGAATTTCGAAGGTCGGAGAGTGCGAACAAAAGATTTTGTGCGAGCGTTGGACCAAACGACTGTGGAAGCTGCCCGGGTTCGGCGGGTGGCACTGGCTGATTCAGTGCCTCGCGGGTCTGATCAACGCGACGAATCGCGATCGCCACAGCGCGACGCTGAATTTCCAGATTGTTGTACAACTGTTTGAGGCCACGGATCAAATCCCGAGTGTTTTGCATGATTTGATCTTCAAACTGGATCATCTGTCTTCTGGCCTGCTGATATTCCACCAACTGCTGTCGGAAACTATTGCGTTCCAGCAGTCGGGTCAGAGGCGGATCCAGACGTACTGACGCACTTAGAGATCCCGTTTGTCCGTCGAATTTCACCGGGTTGCTTCGACGTGTACTCATGTCACCGTCGAACCGAATACTCAGATCAGATTTCAATGCGTTGGCATTAAACTCGATCAGTCGCCATGAATCGACGAGTGCTGCCCGGTTATTCATCCAGTCCAGTCGGTTGGTGCGGGCGATTTCCAGTGCCGTTTCCGATGTCAGATCAATCGGATCAACCATGATCATTTCCAGACGAGTGCGTGCCTGAACCAGGGATCCTTCACCAAGAATGGCACCAACTTCGTTCAGAACTTCCACAACGCCGTCAGCGACGGTCTCACGACGGTCTTCCGTCAGGCTGGATGCCAGTTTCTCGAGCTGCGAACCGGTCTGCAGCAGCCGATCCTGAAGTGACACAAGTTCGGTCTCCAGCCTCTCTCGCAGGCCTTTGAGTTGCCGAAGTTCTTTACCACGTAGAGTCGGGCTCCGTTCCGGAACCACCTGATCGAGAGCCTGAAGTTCTGACGGCAGTTGTTCCAGGTGCTCACCCACGAGTTTCACAAATCTGCGGACCTGGGTAAATGCGGACTTCAGCTGCTCGTCAGCCGGACGTTCCGGCAATTCTCCAAAGTTTCCGATATAGGCGGTGATTTGTGTCTGCAGCTCAGTCAGCTCAGGAGCAATGAGCTGAAACTGACGGATGATCGTATCGTCCGGCGTCAGTTCCAGATTCGGCGGCAATCCCAGTGTGGTGCGTTTGAATCGGTCCTGCGTGGTCGCAAAGGCGTTGAGTGACTGAAGCAGATTGGCGCGTTCGGTTTCAATATTTTGGCGGAACTGATCCACCTGCGCAATATCAATCAGGCCTGCTTCCAGGTTGGATTCCAGCAGCGCCAGGGTCTGGAGTTGGGCATTCAGGCTGTCTTCCGTGTTACGAATCTGCTGAATCTGCTGAAGCAATCCCATAAATCCTCCAACTGTTCCGGCCCCACCACCGGCGAATCCGGCCCCGCCGTCAGCTCCTCCGGTGCCCCCGCCTCCTCCTCCGAATGCGCGACCGAACCCTGTTGCATCGCCGACGCCGCCGAAACCGCCTTGTCCCTGGCCGGAAAATCCGGTGAGCCCGGTTCCTCCCTGAAAGCCGCCTCGTCGCTGCGGCCCGCTGACACCCAAATCACCGATGGCCACTCGGGTGAAAAATCCCTGACGATATCGCTGCAGTGACCTGAGATTGCCCAGTAACGCTCGTTCAGCAATCGTCAGTCGTTCGAGCTCAAACTCTCGTCCTCCGGCCCTTAAAAGTGGCTGTAAAAACGTGAAACCAAGGGTTGATTGTGCGGTACTGGAATCCGGTCCGAAAAATTCCCACGTAAATGAATTTGCAAAATCGACGAGGAGCTGTCCGCCGGTCGCCATTCGACGATTGAACGTGGCAGGACTGAAACCCGAATCTGTGTTAATTGCCAGAAGGTTACTTTCTCCGCCTGGACGTTTCCTGCCGAGATGTGTGGAGCTGATTCCTGTTCCGCCAAAGAACTGCACGTCGTACCGGAATCGTTCCGAACTGACATCCAGAGCCGAAAAATAAAGTGTTTCCAGCTGTTCCTGCCAGTCAGGAGAATGGATCAGTGCCAGTTTCACCGAATCTTCCAGCGTGAACAACATCTCACCCTGTTCATTACGAACGGTCGCACTGTCGAGGTACTGTTTCCAGTAGGGATTTTCCAGATCAGTGATGTTGCCGTTGGCGTGCCATTTGTCCCAGTGTTTCTTCCCGTCGAGGCAGTGCATCAGCCGATGGGCTGTCGGATCATCGGGAGGCATCGGTGGGTGATCAGGGTCGTACATGTCGGCATAGCGACTTCTGTGGTCGACATCGATGTTGAAATTGCGCAGCCCCCAGCGAGCGTCGTTCGACTTTTCTTCAATCAGGCATGCGACTTCATGATCTGCCTGCAGACGATAATGCTCTCGGGCACAACCCGACAGGAACAGTGCACACATACCCACAGCACTCGTGACCAAGGTCTGCGTAAAACGCAGCGCTGCCTCACGATCAGATACATATTTCGCGAACATTAGTGACGAGTGTTTCGATCGTTGACCGCAGTTGTGGCAATTCTGAACCACTTCTGTCCCCCCCTGAACAGAATATCAGCGGCGCTTACACTACGTTGTTGCGCCGATATGTTTGCCACCAGTTACCCCTTGGCTGGCACGCAAACCGTCATCGTTTTTGTGCTGTTTGCTCATTTCTAAGCGAACAGTAGACTTTCGGCACGCCGGAAAACGTCAGTTTGGCCAGGAGATGGCTTTGCCAGATCCTCATGATGATTACGGACGCGCAAGCTATGAGTAGCAATCGGCGTTCTGAATTTACCTGCTTGAATGAATATGTGGGTTGAACGGTCTGTGACGGGTTCTGCGTATGCCGTTCCCGGTTCTGCTGTAGGCTGGAATACACCGGACCCCGCTGTATCAGCAGGCATTGCCGGATCAACGGGGACTCTGGCACGTGTGCATCGGTTGACCGGTCGTCATTAGACGGACGATACCGTTGCCGTTGCCGGTGACTATTTGTCTGTCGACGTCGGTCCGGACGAAAGAGGTGCACGGATGCCGCCACTTGTGCTGTTCAGCGGTTCTCTCTTTCGTCTGGCATCGAGCGCGGCCGGAAGGTCACAACCGATTTGGCACTGGATACCGCCTTTGCATCGTGAAACACGATTTCCACAGGCATACCAGTGGAAATTGATTTTGGGTCCTGTGTGTTGACACCTTCAATCCGGGCAACAACACGAACGTTTTCATCGAGTTGCACAACACCCGTGCAACAGGGATTCGTTCGGCCGTAGCCTTCTTCTTCGAGTGCCGGGGGCGGAACAGAGATGCAGGTCGCTGCCACCAGCCTTCCGGTTCCTTTCATTTCTGTCCATTCCATCTCCCAGCTGCGGCATTTGGGACAGTAGCATCGTGGCGGTACGAAATGGACAGAACAGGACAGGCACCTGGATCCCATGAATCTGCGTGCAGCGAGAAATTCAGCGAAGGAATGGTCGCTGAAGGGGTGAGTTTTCAATCGGTTATCTCCGCTCAAGAATCGTGAATGTGCTCGTGCCGCCGGTTCCGCCCAGATTGTGAGCCGCTCCGATACGCAGGTTGTCGTTGGGAATCTGCCGGTTACCGGCTTCCTGTCGCAGCTGGAGCCAGACTTCCACCAGCTGCGCGGCTCCGGTGGCACCGACCGGGTGTCCTTTGCATTTCAGGCCTCCTGATGTATTGATTGGCTTGGGACCGTCCAGCCGGGTCAGCCCGTCTGCGATGGCTCGGAAGCCTTCCCCCGGTCCGAAGAATCCAAGGTCTTCGATGTGCATGATCTGGGCAATTGAGAAACAATCGTGAACTTCGGCAAACTGGATGTCGTCCGGACCCAGACCGGCCATGTCATATGCTTCTTTTGCCGCCTGCCGCGTTGCTTCGAAGCTGGTGAGATCTTGGGCGGCATGTAGTCCGTGCCCGCTGCCCTGACCGATGCCGGCCACGTAAAGCGGGTTGTCTGAGAACCTGTGAGCGATCTCCTCCGCAACCAGCAGCAGACAGCTGGCTCCGTCACTAATCGGACAACAGTCGAACAGATGGATGGGCGAAGCCACCGCAGGATTGGCTGTCGTGTCTCGCAGAAACTCCTTTTCATCGGACCACGCCGGAACTGGTTCGCCGCGGTCCGCTGCACGTCGTGTTTTGTCCTCCATGATTTTTCGGATTGAACGGTTCAGCTGAGCTTTGGGATTGAGTTCAGCGTTGTTGTGACTTTGGATTGTGACGTTCATCAGGTGCTCACGTGTGGCACCATACTTTTCGAAATACGCACCGGCGATGACACCAAATACGCCGGGAAAGGTGAACCCGACTTCGCGTTCACCCGGCATCGCCGCCAGCGCCAGACCCTCGGCAACCTCCGCAGTGGAGCGACCGGACATGTCCTCAACGCCACCGACGAGTACGACATCGTAGAACCCCGAGGCAATGGCAAACACCGCTTCGCGAAATGCCAGACCGCTGGAAGCACAGGCACCTTCGGTACGGGTGGCCGGCCGGGGAACATGACCCAGAGCATCAGCGAGGACTGCTCCCCAGTGCGACTGAGCTACGAAGAAGTCGTTGGTGAAATTGCCGAAATACAGCGCGTCGATGACCGACGGATCGAATTCGTTATCCACTGATTCGGCCATTTGCCGGAATGCTTCCAGAAACAGGTCGGTCGAATTCCTGTCGCGGAGCAGACCGAATGCAGACATTCCCGCACCCACGACGGCGACGTTGCGTGCAAGTTTTCTCTGTCGGTTTCGGTTCATGGGCGGCTCATGTTATGACAGTCATGTTTTACGTGTGTATTTCTCGCGAAGCACACGCTTCATCATCTTCCCGTAATTATTCCGGGGGATCTCGTCAACGAAATCGACAGATCGCGGCTTCTTGTAGCTGGAGACATGTTGGCGACAAAAGTCAATCAGCTCCTGACCTGTCACTGAGTTTCCGGAGGTCGTCGACACAACGGCCTTGACGGACTCACCCCACTCGGGATCGGGCACGCCAATCACGGCCACTTCCCGAACAGCCGGATGCCGTACCAGCACTTCTTCAATTTCACGAGGATAAATATTTTCGCCACCGCTGATGATCATGTCTTTTGAGCGGTCCATCAGGAACAGATATCCGTATTCGTCAAAACAGCCGATATCACCCGTGTACAGCCATCCGTTCTTCAGCGAGGCTGCTGTTGCCTCGGTGTTTTGCCAGTAACCCTTCATCACCATGTCCGAACGTGTCACAATTTCGCCGCTGGATCCGGACGGCAGCGGGTGGCCGTTTTCATCGACAACAGCCACTTCAACATCGGTTCGCGGGATCCCCACAGAAGCCAGACGCCTGTTCTGATCGTGATCGCCGTCTACAACGTGGTCCCGGTGCGGCAGGTACGTGATGGTCATCGGCGATTCTCCCTGGCCGTACAGCTGAACCAGGCACGGTCCAAGCTTTGCGATGGCAGTTGTCAGATCCTCCGCCAGCATGGGCGCGCCACCGTAGATCACGGATTTCAGGGAACTTAAATCGCAATGGTCGAGTTCCGGACAGTCAATCAGTCGTTTCAGCATGGTTGGAGCCACGAAGATATTCGTGACACGATGCTGTTCGATCAGACGCAGCACACCGGCCGGGTCGAATGATGTACTGTCGGGAATCACGTGAGTAGCAGCCCTGGCGACATTGGGAACAGCATACAGACCGCTGCCGTGGGACAGCGGCGCGGCGTGCAGCGTGACGTCATCCGGACCGCAGCCAGGACACATGTCGGCCAGACAGTTCATCGTCATCGCCGTGAGATTACGTTGGGTCAGCATCGCTCCTTTGGGCTGGCCGGTTGTTCCCGATGTATAAAACAGCCAGGCCACATCGTCCGGTGCCAGATCGACGTCCTCAAATTCAGATACCGATTCGGAAAGTACTGTTTCGTAGTCCAGTAATCCTTCTTCCGCGCCGGAAGTCGTAATGAAGTGACGCACCGTTGACATTTGATTTTGACGTTGTTTCAGCGCCAGATTGAACTGTTCCGTGGCCACAACAACTTTTGATTCCGACTGATCAATAATGAACGTGAATTCATTTGGGTGCAGTCGAAAATTGATTGGTACGGCGCCGAATCCGGCTTTGAAACAGGCAAACATCGCTTCAAGCATTTGTGGTCCGTTGTACATCAGCAGTGCAACATGATCGCCTTTGGATACCCCCAGTCCGGCCAGTGCACCGGCGAGTCGATTGACACGTTCATTGAACTCCGCGTAGGTCCACATCTTTGAGCCGTGTATGATGGCTGGATTCTGCGGAATACTGCGGGCGGACCGGGTCAGGAACTTTCCGATATTCATGACAGACTCATTCAGATTCGGAATTCAGGTTCAATTTGGTGGCTGGCATCAACGACTGTGATCATTGTATGTTCGTGACCGATTGGCACTGGCGAATACACGATAGACCAAATGCTGAATGTGATCGGGAACAAACCTGTGACCTGGCACCCGGCGCAGAACATCCATCACAGGTTGTTCATTGCTTCCACGTACCGCAATCTGTTCGTCCACCATCTTCCGACGCAGGTGTCGGTACATGTCCTCCTGTCCCACCTCAGATTCCTTCGGGGGTGCAAACAGGATACGCACGACATTCGGTAACGCGTTTGCCGGTGGGGCTACTAGGTTCGCGGCTGGATTCGTATCCTGTTCGCTGGGTCGTGGTAAACACTGTGATTTGAACCGTGACGACTGTCTGGTTGTGGATTTGTGGTATCTCACGGACCCTGATTTCTCCCGACGGAATCCTGCCTGCTCGGGCAAATGATCATGGCTAAATTTCGATTAGCTGTCGATGGCGGCAATCAATGCCTTGATGTAACCGACAGTCCAGGCGCGGGCCCGGTGACACCAGTCAGTATCGCCAACCATTCGCGGTACATGATCCGGGATCAGAAAGCCGTTAAAATCGACCTGTCTGAGTGCGCGAATCGTTTCGACAGGATCGCAGTTCCCTTCGTCCAGCAGACATTCAGTAAAACACTCTGCCGGCCCCTGGACGTCTCTAAAATGTACGTAAAATATTTTACCACGCTCGCCGAAATACTGAATCGCATCCAGCACTCCTTCGCCGGCTCGCATTTCGGACCAGCAACCGTGGCAAAAATCAAGTCCATGCACGGGACTGTTGAACGTGTCCATTGCTCGTCGAAAATTTTCAAAATTTCCAAAAATTCGGGCGACTCCGCCTAAGCTTCTGATTGGTGGATCATCGGGGTGTAATGCCATTTGCACTCCCGATTCTTCGCAAACCGGGAGAATTCGTTCCATGTACCAGCAGTAGTTGTCCCAGATGTCTGCATCTGTGTACTCTCGATCAATCGGTATCGTCGCATAAACACTGAAGCTTGTTTCTTCGCCTGGTCGAACCGACTTTGCTTTTTCGTAATCGAACGAAGTGGCCAGCGCCCCGCCCCCGACTGGTGTATCGTCTGCGGTTCGCCAGACGCCGCCCGGCATGAAGTGATAACCGAGGGCAGGAACACCCGCTCGACCCAGATTACGCACCGTGTGGACCATGTTGTCGAGTTGTTTTTCCCGACCGGGTTGGCCGAGCATGATCCTGTCGTAAAACGTGGCTGGTACGTTTTCAATTGCCATCAGTCGTAAACCGGCGTCGTTCGCACTCTGTACGGCCTTGGCAATGTCTTCGTATTCCCAGCGTTCCGAACCGGGAAACTTCGGGGTGTTCAACAGAAAGTCATTGCAGCCGCACTGTTTGATAAACTGCAACCGTTCGCTGCACACCTCATCGAATTGTCCCATTCCGACTCTCATGGGAAGTTCCTGGAGGTTAATCATTTTTTCACTGTCTTTGCCGGCTGTGGTTTCGTATGAGTCCTCTCGCAAGGCAAATGTGGAGGTGTCACGCCTTGTGAACAAGCATGATATCGGTGAGACCGGCGAGCTGCGAATGACGTCGATTTCCAGACACCCCGGGCCAGGTTGAAGGCTCTGGGTTTTTCTGTCGGGTTAGCCTCGTGCTGCGACAGCCAGACTAGAAACCTGTGGCACCAATCAGATGATTTTCAGCCATAAAACGAATCATTTCTCGCGCCACAGGTCCTGCTGCACGACTTCCGGAACCACCGTGTTCCAGCACCACAACGAAGGCGTAGCGGGGCGCGTCTGCCGGCAGATAACCAGCAAACCAGGCATGATCCGGTTTTCCCGGTGATGTCTGGGCGGTTCCGGATTTACCGGCAACTGACATTCCGCTGAGCCGTACAGATGAATATCCGGTTCCGTACGGCTGTTCCACGGCTGCTGTCAGCCCCTCGCGAACGGCGTCCAGTGTTTCACGGTGCAACCCCGTAATCCGGTGACGTGACAAATCACGTGGTGAGTCGTCTATGTCATCCGCTGTTCTGGCGATTCCATCGGGACTCACAACGTGAGGGATCACCAGCCATCCTCCATTAGCGATCGCTGCCATCATACGGACGATCTGTAGTGGAGTGACTGTCAGACGCGACTGTCCGATTGCGAGGCCCAGCGTTTCACGTTCGAACTGATGACGATCGGCTTCCGATGACGCTTGCCGCGGACGTGGCGGTAATTGACCTGATTTTTCAAACGGCAGATCAATACCCGTCTGGGCACCAAAACCGAAGCGAACGCACCAGTCGTACAGAAGATCAATGCCCATACGACGGGCCGCTCGGAAGAAATAGACGTTACAGGACTGAGCCAGCGCCCGGTGAAGAGTCATGTCTTCATGAGCTGTTCCGTAGAGCCGAAAGATCAGGCAGCGGTGCTCATCAGGATTATTCAGATACCCCTGACAGTAAACAGGTGTGTCCGGATTCAGTGTTCCGCTTTCGACTGCGGCAGCCCCGACCAGTGGTTTGAAGACCGACCCGGGAGGCAGCGTTACTGATGTTATACGCGACAGAAACGGCTGACGGTGATCAGAGTTGACCACAGACCACTGCTCCGCCGTACCCGCCGTAAACAGCTTCAGATCAAATGCCGGAGCGCTTGCTGCAGCAAGCAGCCGGCCGGTCTGTACGTCCATGATAAGCAGGCATCCGCCCCGCGGCGTCGTTCGGGATGAATTCTCCTCTTCTGCAGGGTCCGGGAGCAGCGACCGGGGCAGATCCGTCAATGCTTCGGCCAGAAGTCGTTCTGCACGTCGCTGCAATTCCAGGTCAAGTGTGAGTACGACGTCACCACCAGCCGCAGCATTTCGTATGATCGACGATTCGACAATTTGCTGGCGACGATTTCGTACTGTTTTTTTTAGTCCCGGTGTTCCGCGCAGTCGATGGTCCCACGAGAATTCCACGCCGGACCTTCCGTGACGCGGAATCCAGTCACTGAGCGCCTGCCTTGTCTGACTGTCGAGCTTTTTTCGTTCTTCGTCACGCAGGATTGTACGCGCCCCAACGACATGACTTCCCAGTGACTGCAGGGGATAGGTGCGACGTGTCGAGACAGTGACCCGGGTACCGGGAAATTGCTCCGGATGTGCCCGAATGGAAGCCGCATCGGCCAGAGGGACATCTCGCAGGATAAGATGAAAGCCCTCCTCTTCCCGAACAACAATGCGATCCTGGCCGGTTCGTCGAGGCGAAGTGGTGATTGCTCGCCGGATTTTTGCGGCAATCCTCAGTGCCACGCTGTCCGGTTCCGTGCCAGGAAGGGCGTCGTGATCCAAGACCTCGGCGCCGGACAGTTGTCGCAACCGATTAAGATGACGACGATTAACGTCTGTGGCAATTCGTTCAACCCGATTTTGAATTCGCTGACGTGTCGTTTTCAGTGTTTCTTCAGAAACACCTGAGAGTTCCTGCAGGGTCCGCCACAAAGATGCTCGTTCGAGCAGGCGCTGTTCACGGACATGGGCTGTCAGTTCGGAGTTGCGTCGTTCTTCGCGAGTTAACTCTGAGCCAATATGTTGCTGCAACCACCGTTCACTGACCGGTTCCTGCAGCCAGCGATAGTGGACCTCGACAGAGTACAGGTCTTCATCAGCAGCCAGAACTCCTGTGTCCGTGAGTATTCTGCCGTCTCGTGCGGGAATGATTTCGTATTCTGTGGTCGTTATGTTGAGTGCATTGAGGTACGACTCCCGAAGCTGGATCTGAATCCAGCCGATTCGTCCGAGAACGCAGCCGACTGCAACACCGAAGACTGCGACGAGCAACCGGAACCGGTCTTTCGATCCCGGTTCGATGGTTTCGCGTGCATCACCAGCGAACGCCGAATTGACGAGTTGATTGAGCATAGACGATCAACGTCACGGGCCCGGGATGAACACTGAGACACCGCCGGCCTGTCTGCGGGCAGTCCGGTACCGAACGCACTTGATATTCAAATTCATTAACAACCGGATCAGGTCATCCGGCGCAGGCCGAATTCGCCTGCAAGTTTCATGACTCCGGTCATCAGCACTGTTAAGGGGATTGATACCATCGCATACGACCGAATGAACTGCAGAGCATCCCGCAGGCTGTAATGTTGAGTGATGATTGCCGGAGCAGTTGATACCAAAATGGCAACAACGACCAGGACTGCGGGCTGGATCCAGTCGGGGATTTGTGGCACCCCGGGGCGTATTGTTCCCCATGGATCAGAAGCTGTTTGCACGATTAGTACTGTGGCGGCAAACGTGAGTACAACCGGGAGTAGTGGGATGCCCTGCGGACGAGCAATCCAGTCTAGAACCAGTATAATCCCACCGGTAAAAACTCCGTCGGCCGTACGATTCCACAGCATGCTGATAATGACCAATGGCTGCAGGACCGCCCCGGCTGGCAGAACCCCGGGTCGGCTCTGTTCCAGAATCATCGCACCCCATGCGAGTATTCCGGTGACCAGGAATCCTTTCATTGAAGTCTCCGCACCGTTGTTGACTCGTGTCCGGCTGAAATTTGATCAGCATTGAGTCCGGGTACGACGACAGCAACTTCGTTGATTCCGGAAAGCTCCATCGCGGGCTTCATGAAAACGGACCATCCCGCAGCTGACTCGAAGTCGGCCTTCACGACGGTCCCGTAATACAGACAGGGTCCGGACATCCCGTTAATATCAGCCGAGAACACTTCATCGCCAACGGCGACTGATGCCACGTCTGCAATTCCCGATATTCGACACGAATCTCCGGTGCCTTCGAGCATGCCTTCGATGCCTGTCTGAGTTCCGTGAGCGGAATGCCGAATTAGTCGAATTCTGGCAGAATAAGATTCATCCGTCACCGGTACCAGTTGACTGACCCATCGTCCGGCCCGGGCAATTCGACCCACCACAACTGATCCTGCTATCACCGGTCGGCCATCGGTGACTCGGTGGTGGATGCCGGAATCCAGCACCGTTCCTGTGGCGTCCAGCACCAGTTCCGATCGTCTCAATCCATGGACTTGTCCTGCATCGATCATGGCCAGCCGAAGACAGGACGGCATACCGTGACGGCTGAGAATCTGAGCAGAAACCAGATCGAAACCAATCAGTGGCGCCCGTTGATCACTATGTCCATTCGATGCACTCAGTCGCTGCAGGCGATTGTGCAGTTGAGTATTTTCGATGATCAACTCTCGGCGTTGTTGCTCCATCTCCTGCAATTGTGACGTTAGTGATGACAACCGTGACTCTTCTTCTGCACCGGTAAAAACCGACTTTGGGCTTTCGGAGACTGCGGCAACCAAAAACCGTCCGGGACTCAGGAAATCGTTCATCGACAAACGCAGACCGGACAGTATCTGAAACCGGTCGGCTGTCGCTGCCACGATGGTCAACAGCAGCACTCCGGCGAATGCAGTCCACAGATTGCGGGTCTGATGAGCTGAGTTCATATCACCAAGTCAGGACTTATGACGCCGATCGCCGCGAATTATGAATCATGGGTGGGAGCGACTGAGTTTTATTGTGAGATGTGATTGTGATGGTCAGTGAAACATGAGACCGACGAAGTCAGAAATACCGCCTGAAACAGGTTCGACAAATTTAAGCTCCACTGTCCAGTCGATCGCTCCAGCGGTCGAGATGTTCCAGACAGATCATGGCTCCACGCGTCACTGTGGTTCGGGGAGACTCCGCAATTCGGACAGGAAGTCCAAGTCTTTGGTTCAAATACCGATCGATTCCCCGGAGAAGTGATCCGCCGCCAGCCAGAACCATTCCGGTATCAGCCAGATCTGCAACCAGTTCGGGCTGCGAGCTTTCTATCGTGGCACGAACGGAATCAACGATTTGTTCAAGTGGTTCCTGCAACGCCTCCCGCACTTCTTCGCTGGTTACTACGGCTTTCCGCGGCACTCCACTGGCCGTATCCAGTCCGCTGATTTCTCGACTGACTTCGTGATCGAGCGGAGCCGCGCTTCCGATATGCCGCTTGAGTTGTTCGGCCGAATGTTCTCCCGTGCGTAGGGAATACTGACGGCGCAGATACTGGACGATAGCAGCGTCCATGGCGTCTCCTGCGACGCGGATCGAGCGACTTGCCACGATATCTCCCAGACTCATGACTGCAACTTCTGTGGTTCCTCCTCCAATGTCACAGACCATACTGGCCAGAGGTTCAGACACCGGCAGTCCCGCACCAATTCCTGCTGCACGTGATTCTTCGATCAGCCAGATTCGTCCGGCTCCGGCACGCTCCAGGCTGTTGAAGACGGCACGCTTTTCCACAGCAGTGATTCCGCCGGGAACAGCAACAACAACTCGAGGCTTCATCCCCATTTTTTGGCGAGCTGCCTTGCCAATGAAATACCGCAGCATAGATTCGGTGAGCTGGAAATCACTAATGACGCCGTGGCGCAGGGGACGTACAGCGGTGATACTTTTCGGGGTGCGTCCCAGCATTTGATGAGCCAGCTTGCCAACGGCAGCCCCCTTACCGGCCACCTGGCGTGAGCCGGAAGGCACCGCAACCACAGACGGTTCGTCCAGTCGGATCCCTTCGCCCGGCAGGCCAATCTGAGTTGAAGTCGTCCCCAGATCGATCGCTAAATCCGAGGAAAATTTTTGTCGCATCCAGCTGAGCATCCGTACTGCCAGATCCCTTTGTTGGCATTTTTCCGAATCCATCAGGCCGTTTTTGCCATTGGCAGGTTTCAACGACCCATTATTGCCTGTGGGCAATTGTATCGCCGATCGGCAAACCACCGCAAGATGCACAAACGGGCTGCGGTTGACCGGATTGTCAACGCTGCCGTTGTATTCCTGATTTCCAAAGAGTCTGCCAGGCTCCCAGAAGGATCCCGGCAGCAAATCCAGCTAGGTGAGCTGCATTGGCAATCGGGCCGAAAGCACCGCCCATGCATAGAAACAGCCACAGAACAGCAAAGACCAGTGTCTCCTGAGGGAGCCCTAACCCCTGGTGGGGCTGGGTTTTACCCTGCATCCAGACATATCCGATCATCCCGAATACGACGCCCGACATCCCCCCAAAAGTTGGACCGGACCAGTAAAATTCAGCTAGATTTGATATCAGAGCAATCAAAAACACCAGCACAAGAAAGCGTCGCGTGCCTTTTACAGACTCAACGGAAGACGCCAATTGCTTCATCCACATCATATTGAACAGGAGATGCAGGACACCGAAGTGCAGGAAAATCGGGGTGATCGGTCGCCAGACTTCCCCGCGTAAGACCGCGTTCCACGGGGTTTCGTATTGGATCATGCGGGTACCGTCGTAGTCAACAATTTCCATGTGAGCGACGTACAGGTGCCTCAGCAGAACGGAATCCTGATTTGTACACAACGCGGGGAACCCGAGCATGCCGGGTTCCATACGTTGCCAGTCTGTACACACAACGGCCACCAGTACGGAAATTGTGATCAGGAGGGTGGTGGCCGGATGAGCGTACCACCAGTGGCCACTCCAGCGTTTTGTCATATCGATCTGACGTCGCTGAATCTTCTTTTGTACGGCCGTTTCCTGACGTGCCAGCTGCTTCGCCTGGCCCACGGCCGTGTCGTAGCGACTGTCTTGCGGATCCGCCCGGAAATCTTCCAGAATCTGCCGCGCAGTCTCACGATCATCGTCGTTGATCACCCAGATGATCCACTGACCCTGCTCTTCTTCGACCTGAGCCGCGATCGACTGCGTCATCAGATAGGCGGCAAGTCGCCCGGCATTTTTTTTGTCTTGAAAAGCTGTGAGTTCGCGCATTTCCCCGATTCCAGTGGTGCCGCAACAGACCGTCCTCACAATAGCAACCGTGGTTTGATGACTCCAGTTGTGATCTGGAGCAAATAACCTGCTGATGCATGCTGGTCGGCCGCTGCTGCCCTGCACATAATGCATTCCGGCAGAGTCTACAGAACTTTAGCGGACACCGTATTGTGGCACAGCGTCCTCTTAGCCCGCATCTCGGCGGAATTGTCCATACTTACCAACAGTACGACCCGGCAAATTTTCCGCCGTCGACAGGGGCCTCACCCGATCTTGTCTCCCCGGTATTTGAACACATGCTTCACTGGGGGTCGATGAGAGAATTCACGGAAGAGGAGCTTGCCAATGCCATCCGGCTGGACCCGGGCCAGTTCCCCGGACTCGGTCCCAGCCTTGAGTCGCTGATTGCTATTCTCGAAGAAAGACGAAAACGTATCCTGGAAAAATATGAAACGGATACTGTTCGGCAGCTGGCGACTCAACAATTCGCAGAAACGTCTGCAAACATCGATGCCCCGTCGGAATTTCGTAAACAGCTGTACCGGACGATTCGTACTGAGCAGCTCTATCAACTGGAGCGTTTGTGGTATCAGGCGGAGCGCAGTCACCCGGAGTTTGCTTCGGGACTGTTGTGGGCGATGCAGGCACTTGGTGAAAAGTACAAGATCGAGTTTCTTGCATCAAACTGGGAATTCACGGGGCGCGAGGCTCTTAGTATTCCGCGGGCGATTGAAGTTCTGGAGGAACTCAAACAGATCGAAGAAGTACTGAAACAGCTGCAAGAAGCCAAAGAAACGGCTCAGCTGGCGATCATTGACATGGAGGATCTGGCCGACTTTGCCGATCCGGAATCGATCGAACAACTTGAAGAGTTTCAAAAACAGGTCCAGCAGTATCTCAAAGATCTGATGCAGAAACAGGGCATTACCGATGCCGATGGTCAGGTGCAGCTTTCGCCTCAGGCATACCGCATCTTTCAGGGAAGACTTCTTGAACGTATTTTCAGCGATCTGGAATCCTCGCGTTCCGGACGGCATCAGGGACCTGTCGAAGGCGAGGGCGCGGTGGAACTGCAGCGCACCAGGCAATATGAGTTTGGTGATTCCGTGGCACAGATGGATGTGCCTCAAACCATGATTAACGCCATGCTGCGGCAGGGAACGGAACGGCCGCTTCGTCTTCAGTCGCGGGATATCGAAGTCCATCGGTCTCGCAACAATCCGAAGTGTGCGACGACCGTCCTGATGGACATGAGCGGGTCCATGCGCTACGACGGCCAGTATGTGAACGTAAAACGCATGGCTCTGGCTCTGAATGGACTCATCCTGTCTGAGTATCCTGGCGATTTCCTGCGGTTCATCGAAGTTGCCAGCTTTGCAAGAATGGTGCCCGCCGGGGATGTGGTCTCGCTGATGCCGAAAATTCCGACGATCACGGATCCGATTGTGCGAATTCGCGCCGATATGAGCAACGAGGATATCAGTGTCGGTCAGATACCGCCTCACTTCACGAATTTGCAGCACGGTCTGCAGATGTCGCGGCAGTTTCTTGCCGGTCAGGATACTCCGAATCGACAGGTAATCCTGATCACCGATGGACTGCCAACAGCTCATTTTGAAAACAGTGATCTTTTTCTGTTATACCCACCCGATCCTCGTACAGAACGTGCCACGATGCGGGAAGGTCAATTGTGCCGTCACGAAGACATTACGATCAACATCTTCCTGTTGCCCAGCTGGTCGCAGTCGCACGAAGATGTTCAGTTTGCTCATCGCCTTGCCGAAGGCACTGGTGGTCGAGTGTTTTTCACCGCTGGCAGCGACCTGGACAGATTTGTCGTTTGGGATTACGTCAATCAGCGGCGTGAGATTATTGGATGAGGTCTGCGGGCGACTGAGTCGTAGCGAGTCTTACCAACAAAGGCGGGTGTTTTGCGCATTGCAGCCTGCTTTGTGAACGAATCATCACGTGGACGCAATCGCTAATGGAATACAGCAGTTTACCGGCACAAACGTGGGTTTAATGCGACGGTAGCAGGTGCAATAACTGCAGGCCGCTCCGTTGCCGCAGATTCCTGCATCGGCAGACTGTTATTCAGCACTTGATGAATCCGTCTTTCCAGACAATGAATTGACGCAGTTGGCTTTCTTCAAATCCGGCCAGAAATGTATCAGGAGACGGGAGAAATATGCCGGACGTGTGGTTTCGTATTGCAATTTTATCACCTCATAACGATTCTGTGCTCTCCAAAGAATTATTCTATCGCTGGCAACTTACATGAAGAAACACGGATTCAAAAGCTGGGTTTTTAATCGTATTGAGGTCCAGCGCAGGATGACGGCTGCTGCCCCCGTGGGCATGGCGGCCGTCGGGCTTGTTTTATTCCTGCTTGAGGCGGGATTCCTTTTTCTGGTGTTTTTCAGTGCCTACAGCGCAACCGCGGGAATTCTGGTGAATCTCGCGGTGTTTGGAGTCATGGGACTGTATACCTGGAATCAGGCCCGGACTGATCTTTGTGATCGCAAACACAAAGCAGTTTGTAACAACGACAAGATCGTACTCAACCTGGTTCCTGCAACATCGTCGGTATGGTCATGGGCTTTTGGGAGTATGGACCCGGACCTTTCCTATGGGGAAAAATTCATTGGGATTGCAATGCTGGTTCCGCGACTGTTCTTTGGCGCATGGTATACATGGCATCGTCTGGAAGACGTGAAGAACATTGATTCAAAAACCACCCTGGATGTCATGAAAATCCTGTTTCGCAGTGACCAAAGTGTAACTGTGCAGGCTATTGCTGACGGAATTGGCGATGCTGACCTGAACAAAGCAATCAGGGACATTTCATTGCTGGACGGTGTCGTGTTTATGACCAAGGAGGGAGTCAGCGTGTCAATTGCGCCGCGTCTCAATGAAGAATTCGAAGCATGGCGTTCTATCGAGTCCACAAAAGATAACGGTGAGCTGGTTGGTCGGTAGCCGTCGGAATTGTCTGCTGTCTGTCGAGAATCTCGGCAGGCTGTGTTACATAATCACGAAACAGAAAATAAAGCGTCCTGTACAGTCGGTCACTTTTCTGTCTGTGTGACTACCGGTGGTACTCAATGGTCGCCGGGGACCTCCGTTCGGCGTACAATCAGGACATGCGCAGCTCGAACAGAACCATTCGGACAGAACTGCCCGTTGAACTTCGGGCGTTGATACGCATGCTCCGTCGGCAGATGCGCCGATATTGTCTGCTGTCCGGACTGTTAGGGTTGGTCACTGCCGCTGCTGTCATCTTTTGGGTAACTACCGGACTGGATTTCGGCTGGTTTGCGCTGCAGCGACTTGAACTGCCTGTTGGCCTGAGAGCAGGACTGCTGGTCGTGATGCTGGCGGGAGCCGTGTGGTTATTGTTCCGTAATCTGGTGGTGCCACTGTGGCGGCGTCTTCAGGACCGAGATCTGGCCCTGTTACTGGAACGTCGATTTCCGGAATTTCAGGACCGTCTCATTACGGCCGTCGAAGGTGTAGAGGGTCTGACCTGCAGCGGGCCGCTTTCATCTCAAATGCTGGCTCGTACGATTTCTGACGCATGTCAGATGTCACAGAACACGCCCTCATCTGCTGTTTTCAAAACTGCTCCGCTCAAACAACGCAGCTGGACGGCCGGAATTCTGGCAATGTCAGTTGTCGCCACGGGCGCGGCAGCACCGGAGACTCTGCCCCGATGGTGGAAAGCATTCGTCCGCTGTGATGTCGTTTATCACGAGCGAACGACCGATCTGGACGTCTATGTGATCCAGCAGCCTGGCGACCGACGGCTGGCATTTCGAACACTTTCCGAACAACGAGTCTACCTGCACCCGAGAAGCAACGATTTGGAACTGGAATTCATAGTTCCGGAAACCGTGCGCCGGAACGGAGAGCCATGGGTCATTCCGGAACGTATTCGAGTCGACGTCCGACGGACCGACGGGACGACCAGTCGGACGTATGTGTCGCCCGCCTCTGAACGGACGTTTCGTTATGTGGTCACTCGATTGCAGGAAGACATCGAGATTGAATTGCTGGCAGGCGACTTTCGAATTCCGCGGCCACTCACTGTGCGAACGGTTTCACCGCCAGTACTCGACAATATTACACTTCAGTGCAGATATCCGGGTTACACGCAATGGAACCAACTGCGCGGAACTGAACTACAAATCACCGGCAGTGAAGTTTCACTGCCGGTTGGAACAGAATTTCGTCTACAGGCGGTATGCAGTAAACCACTGCAGGCAGTCCGTATTTCCACGAATGAGTTTGACCTGTCCGGCGGTGCGGATACATCAGTTATTGAAATCCACGACGGTGGTTTGCCCATTAGGGGGGCAGGGCTGATTTCGGCGGACGGTTTTCAGGTGATGACTGATTTTGTGTTGATGAGAAAGGATGAAAAAATTCCTGCAGAGGAGCAGGACGATCTGCTGTACAAACCGGACACAGAAGATGCAGCATTGTACCCGGAGAATGTTCTCAGAATTCCTCCCAATACCTCATTGAAATTCTCACTGCATGACCGCGACGACATCGTGTCCACTCGTCCGCTGGTCTTTCACGTTCGGGGTATTGAAGACCGTCCTCCGGTGATTGATGTTCGTGTTGACGGAGTTGACAGTGCCATCACGCGCCGAGCTGTTATTCCGTTCACCGGTTCCATTAGTGACGATTACGGGCTGATGTCGGCCGGCTTCGAATTCACAGTTGACGACGAGACACACTGGCGCCCGCGACCGTTTTCGGACGCATTTTCAAAAAACGCCACAGTGTTCTTGCTTGGTCGTGAGACGATTGAGTTGCCGTCCGTTCGCAAACCCGAGTTATTTCAGGTGCAGCCGCTGGACCTGACTGAAGGGCAGACTCTGTCGATTGCCCTGACGGCCGGCGACGGCTGTGCGATTGACAATGTCAACATTTCTCGTGGTAATCCATTCGTCTTTAGAATTGTCAGCAACGAAGAGCTTCTTTCGCTGTTGTACGCCCGGGAGATCAACCTTCGACGACGATTTGAGCAGGCACTGCGCGATCTTGAACAGGTGCGTAACGATCTGATGCTTCACAAAGTTGTTGCACTTCGAATCGAGTCCGCGGGTGATGAAGCATCCTCCAAAGATCGTATCGGACTCACGACATGTGCGACTGGCAGTGGCAATACTCTTCGGCGTCAAAGAAACGAATTCAAATCAATCCTGCTCAGCTTTGACGAGATCATTCAACAGTTGATCAACAACGCTGTTCCGCCGGCTCAGTTGTCTGAAACGATGAGACGAAAGATCGTTGTTCCGCTGCAGGCAGTCGTAAATACCGAAGTGCCGAAGGCCGACCGGGTGTTGAGCCGTTTCCGGGTCGCTGCAACAGAACGGAAACCGGTATTGGAGCTGGTTACCGAATCGGAAAAACAGATTAGCTCATTGATTACGAGGCTGAAGCTGGTCCTGGAAAGCGTGAAGGATATGGCTGAATTCCATGAAGTCCTGAGCGATCTTCGCGCCGTCCATGAAGAACAGAAACGTATTCAGGAAGAGACCAGACGGCTGAAACGTCAAAGACTGATCGACAGTCTGTAGAAAACCCCGGTATAACTGCTTGTGGCTGTCCGTAGACTGATACCGGACTCAAGTTTCTGTCCCTCTCAAAAACACTAAAAGCTTTGTGTTTACAATCGGGGTGACTGATTCCGGGACAACATTTTTTATTGTGCGGCCGCTGGCAACGTCGGGACCTCACTGATCGCAGATTCTGTGTGCGGCTGGTCCAAAACTAACGACCGAAACGGAGTCCCGTTGCAGTCCGATAACCATTCATGAATGCGATCGCGTCCATGGATTGTTTCCCTTCCGGCTGAATGCGGTTGACCTGCAGCATCCCGGAACCGGTAGCGACCGTGAGAAATTTTTCCGTTTGGACGATCGTTCCTGGTTCGACAGTAGTTGTCTTGGTTAACGGCTGCACATCAACCAGAATACAACGCAGCCTCCTGTCCCCGGAATCCATCCAGGTGCTCGCTTTAGGCCAGGGCTGCATCGCTCGTACCTGACAATCGATTTCGACTGCTGACTGTGACCAGTCGATGAATCCGTCTTCCTTGCGAATCTTGGGAGCCAGTGTGACCAGTCCGCTGTCCTGAGGTTCGAAAATGACTGTGTTGTCGGCCAGACGACTGAGGACTTCCAGAGTGAGGGGACCACTCATCTCCGCCAGACGCTGCATGAGTTCGCCGGATGTTTCTCTGGGGCCAGTTGCTGTGGTAACTCGTCCGACGACGGGGCCGGAATCCAGTGCCGGTTCGATCTGAAATATCGTGACACCCGTCTCGCAGTCGCCCTTCCAGATCGAATACTGAACCGGCGCGGCTCCCCGGTGACGTGGCAGGAGTGAGCCGTGAAGATTAAATGCACCCAGGCGGGGTATCGCCAGAAAATCGGGCTTCAATATCTGACCATAGGCTGCGACGACAAATAAGTCGGCGTTAAAAGACCGCAGTTCGTCCAGCACATCCGAATTATTGACCCGCTCAGGCTGGCGTACCGGTATGTCGTTTTCTTCTCCCAGCACCCTGACCTGGTTCACGTGACGATGATGGCCCCTGCCGGTACGATCGGGCTGGGTGTAGACTGCCACAACATCATGTTCTGACGCGATTAGTGCGCGAAATGACGGTAGCGCAAATTCACCGGTTCCCAGAAGCACAAGTCGCAGCGACATGACTGGCCAATCCTGCTGCTAGAGCGTGGTTCCCGGTCACCTCACCGGGTTAGTGTCACACCGGTCCGGCCCGGCGTCACAAATCCGATCAGCCCCAGAATTTATCACCGTGCCAGTTGACCGGTGGGTGTGTCTCGATTTCCATGTCGCCGTGGACTTTGGCCTGACACGCCAAACGCACATCTTTTCCTTCATTACTCAGGACCTTGAGTCCCAGTAACGGATGAGCCCACTTCCACAGTGATTCCAGAAGGCCCTTCCGGCTGCAGTTGTCAGAACCCTTTTTGACAATCACATTGCAGCTGCCGCAATGGCCGAATCCCATACAGTTGAAAACTTTGTGCGGGCCCGAATACAGCTGTACGCCGTTTTTCCTGGCAATGGATCGGAGGTTGTCGCCGTCCGCCGCATCGGCAATCACCTTCTCTTTAACAAAGTTGATTTTGGGCATGGTCAGGACTTTCGATGGAATTGTTCGCGATCCGCCGAAGCGATCGTACCATGACACACACCAGGCAGCGACACGGAGACTAGGTCACTTTGACATTCACAATAATCGGAAATTCCGGGCAGGTCAGTTTCTTCCCGACTAAACAAACACGATTGTCACTAAAACCGGCGCGTCATCTGATTCATATCTTCAAAAAAGAGACACTCTGCAAGTCTGAAACTTACTAAGTAACAAATGTCAACGACTCAGGACTCACGACTCTGCACAGTGTACAGTTTCTGAATGTCTTCGAGTGTGACTGTGATTTCCCGGGTAAACCCGGTGTGGCTGCGCTCATACCGGATTTTTGCGGCGAGTTGCGGATGCTCGTGAATGGTCTGTGAAACCCAGCGACGGTCTTCGTTGGAAAGTTCCTCGCCAACAGACTCATCCCACAATGTGCGGGTTTCTATCACCAGATCGTCGATTCTTGGATCGAATTTGCCTGCCATCTGTTTGTTCCCGGCTTTATGGCTTCACTGCATGAAGGACGCTGCTCGTCAGTTGCATGCGTCGAATACAATCAGTGTGAATCGACACGACAGAGTCACTTTCCGAAGAATGTTAGCTGCCGGCTGAGAGACTGACCAGCTTCCGTGCTCGTTCCTGGCGGTGCATCAGTGCAGCGAGCTCCTCATCGCCAACGGCTTGTTCGGCGATGGCAGCTCCCAGATCCGCTTGTGCCTTCGTACGATCAATTTCACTGAGTGGCTGAACCGAACTGGTCAGGACGGAGACCTGTTCGCCCTTGACCTGAATGAATCCCCCGTCAATAAAATAAGATTCGCTACTTCCGTCGTTGCCATTGATCCTGAGTTCCCCAATACCCAATCTTCCAACCACGGGAGCACGACGAGGATAAACACCTGCGCTGCCATCGAACATCGGCACTCGAATCGACGCGACCGTGCGATCAATGACTGTCTTTTCGGGAGTAACAACAACCAGATTGAGATCTGCCACAAATTGATTCCAGATTTTTGTCTTTGTCTGTTCAGCTAATAGCCACTAAATGCTGGTCCTGTCCATACTGCGGCCTAGGAGCCGGATTCCGCCTGCATTTTCTTGTGCTGTTCTTCTGCTTCCTCGATGGCTCCAACATACATGAAGGCCGCTTCCGACAGGTGATCCCACTTACCGTCGCAGATTTCTTCGAAGCTGCGAATCGTTTCTTCCATCGGAGTAATTTTTCCAGCTTTTCCCGTGAACACTTCTGCCACAAGAAACGGCTGTGAGAGAAAGCGTTCGATTCGGCGAGCACGATGGACGATCATCTTGTCGTCTTCACTGAGTTCATCGACACCCAGAATGGCGATGATATCCTGAAGTTCGCGATAGCGTTGCAGTGTCTGCTGAACACGACGAGCAATATTGTAGTGCCGTTCACCAACATATTGTGGGTCCAGAATCCGACTGGAAGATGCCAGTGGGTCAATCGCCGGATAGATCCCTTTCTCTGAGATCTTTCGTTCCAGGTAGATGAACGCGTCCAGGTGAGAAAACGCAGTCGCCGGAGCCGGGTCTGTGGGGTCGTCCGCAGGAACGTAGACGGCCTGTACAGATGTGATCGCCCCATTGTTGGTTGAAGTAATACGCTCCTGCAGTTCGCCAAGTTCGGTGCCGAGCGTTGGCTGATAACCGACTGCGGAGGGCATGCGACCAAGAAGTGCAGACACTTCGGAACCGGCCTGAGAGAAGCGAAAGATATTGTCAACGAAGAGCAGTGTGTCCGATCCCGTTGCATCACGGAACCACTCGGCCATTGTCAGAGCAGACAGAGCGACTCGCAGACGGGCACCAGGCGGTTCGTTCATCTGGCCGAATACCATGCAGGTTTGTTCGATGACCGACCGTCCCGTATCGCCGATTTTGGTTTCCTGCATTTCCAGCCAAAGGTCATTCCCTTCACGGGTACGTTCGCCAACTCCGGCAAAGACTGAGTAACCACCGTGAGCACTTGCTATCCGGGCAATCAGTTCCGTCAGAATTACGGTCTTGCCGAGACCTGCACCACCGAACAGGCCCGCTTTGCCCCCACGAACGAACGGGGTCAGCAGATCGACGACCTTGATTCCGGTTTCGAACAATTCGGTTTTGGCCGAAAGGTCCTCGAGTTTGGGGGGATGCCGGTGAATCGCCCAGCGATCGTCGTGCTCGACCTCGCCGCGACCATCGATCGCATCTCCCGTGACATTGAATACCCGTCCCAGCGTTCCTTTACCAACTGGGACAGACAACGGAGCACCAGTGTCGGTCACCGTCATTCCGCGGACCATGCCATCCGTGCTGCCCAGAGCCACACAGCGAACTTTGCCGCCTCCAAGATGCTGTTGCACCTCACCCGTGACGTTGATCTCGATACCCTTGACGGTCTCATCGATCTTTAACGCATTGTAGATTTCCGGAAGTTTGTCTTCCGGGAATTCGGCATCAAACGTTGAACCGATGATCTGACTCACCGCACCTGTATTTGCATCGCTCATGTTGTTACTCCAGTGCTGCTGCACCACCAATGATTTCGGCCAGTTCGGAGGTAATTGCCGCCTGACGCGCCCGGTTGTACTGTTGTTTCAGTGTACCCGCCATTTCGTCCGCATTTTCAGTTGCTCCCTTCATGGCAACCATCCGGGCAATTTGCTCACTGACGGCAGCATCGAGGAAACACTTGAACAGTCGTGCGCGGAACGCAGCAGGAACGAGTTCTTCCAGAATTTCCTGGGGAGACGGCTGGAATTCGTAATCAACGGCGGCACTGCTTGATTTATCTTTGGAATCGGTCTCGCTGCCGAGGCCCGCGAGAGGCAGAATTGTTTCGACAACTGCATTTTGACGTGAAATTGATTCGAACGCGGTGTAGGACACGTCGAGTCGGTCGATTCGCCCGGCGACAAAATCTTCGACGAACCGTTTTCCCAGTTCATCGACTTCTGTAAAGGTTGGTTTGTCTTCGAAGTGTGTATAGGTGCGGTCGATTGCGATCTGCTGAAAATTCAGAAACTTGATGCCACGTTTTCCTGACACTTCCAGTGTGTATTCAACGCCGGTTTCTTTGAGTTCCTGAAAATGACGAAGAGTGTTGCGGAGCACGGATCCGTTATAGCCGCCACAGAGTCCGCGATTGGAGGTCAATACGAGGAGTACCGATCGCTTTGTTTCAGGTCGTTGCTCCAGCAATGGATGTGAAAACTTCAGATCAGCCTGCCCCAGGTCGCCGACGATTTCTGATATCTTTTTCGTATAGGCAGCAGCTTCGGTCGCACGATCCATCGCCTTCTTAAAACGACCCGTCGCGATCAGCTCCATCGTGCGGGTGATCTTACGAATGTTGCGGACTGACTTCAGTCGTTTTACAAGTGACCGTGCGTTAGCCATGTTTGTATCTGATGCTGCGTTCCAGCCCCGGAGGGACGGCAGGGTGTCGCCTTGGGCGAAAGCCTGAGTTCGCTGTTATTTCATACGATGAGGCCTGACGGGAGGACCGAGGTCACCGCCGAGATTTTTATGTCGCCTCTTCGAGGATTATCTTTCCGTTATTCCGTGTCTCCGGGCTTGCGCCCGGTATGTAGACTGTTGTCGCTTCGTTGTTTGTTGTGGGATTTACACTTTTCCTGTTCTGATTCTGATCTGCAGAATGCCCAACTCCGGCGAGTCAGGCTGCAGTCACGCACTCGCCTGGCGTGCATTGAATGCCTCCAACGCACTCTTGAGTGCCTCTTCAACTTCCGGGGTCAATTCTGCCGCTTCCACCAGCTTGTCACGCATGTCCGCATGTTCCGTCTGGATGAAGCTGAGCAGGTTCTTTTCCGTTGCCTGCACATCGGCGACAGAGACGTTGTCGAAATATCCCTTCGCTCCTGCGTAAATGACGATCACCTGATCGGCCACGTGCAATGGTTCATATTGTGCCTGTTTCAACAGTTCGACCATGCAATAACCGCGGTCAAGCTGCTGCTGAGTTGCAGCGTCAAGTTCCGTTCCCAACTGAGCGAACGCTTCCAGTTCCCGAAATGCGGCGAGATCAAGACGCAGCGACCCGGCAATCTTTTTCATGCTTTTCGTCTGAGCATTTCCGCCTACGCGGGACACACTGATACCAACATTGATCGCCGGGCGAATCCCCTTCCAGAACAGGTCCGGTTCCAGATAAATCTGACCGTCCGTGATTGAGATGACGTTGGTTGGAATGTAGGCCGAAACTTCACCTTCGAGTGTCTCAATGATCGGTAACGCAGTCATCGAACCTCCACCCAGTTCATCACTGAGCTTGACGGCTCGTTCCAGCAGTCGGCTGTGGCAGTAGAAGACATCTCCGGGGAATGCTTCGCGACCCGGAGGACGTTTCATCAACAGCGAAAGTTGACGATAGGCGATCGCCTGTTTTGAAAGGTCGTCATAGACCACCAGTGTGTCTTCGCCGTTGTACATGAAGTGCTCAGCCATTGCGGCCCCGGAGTACGGAGCGATGTACTGCATTGGGGCCGGATCGGCAGAACTGGACGCAACCACAATCGTGTAGTCCAGAGCTCCGTGTTCACGAAGAACTTCGACAACTCCGGCGATCGATGCCGCACGCTGACCGCACGCCACATAGACGCATTTAACCCCGGTACCCTTTTGGTTCAGAATGGTATCGATAGCAACAGCCGTCTTGCCGGTTTTGCGGTCCCCGATGATCAGTTCGCGCTGTCCCCGTCCAATTGGCGTCATAGAATCGACGGCTTTGATCCCGGTTTGCAGCGGGACCTTCACAGGCTGTCTTCCTGCGACACCAACGGCCTCGTGTTCCACGGGTCGAGTCTCCGTGGTCATAATCGGGCCCTTGCCGTCCATGGGATTCCCCAGTGGATCAACAACCCGGCCAAGCATGGCGTCACCGACGGGCACTGACAACAGCGCACCGGTGGACTTCACTTCGTCGCCTTCGGTGATTTGGAGGTAGTCCCCCAGAATCACCACGCCAACGCTGTTCTCTTCCAGATTGAAGGTCAGGCCACGAATTCCGCCGGGAAATTCGAGCATTTCACCGGCCATTGCGGTAGACAGGCCCGTACACCGAGCGATGCCGTCCCCAACTTCAATTACCCGACCTACCTCCGCAGTCTGAATCTGACCACGAAAGTCTTCAATCTCCTTCTGGATGACTGAAGCGATCTCGTCCGCTTTGAATTTCATTGAGTGTTCTCTCCGTCAAACGACCCGACAGTGTCTTGATGCGGGTTCGCAGAGATGAATCGTAAACAGTGTCGCCGACCTGAATAATCAGACCGCCGATCAGAGTTTCTTCGACCGACTCAGTGAGAATCGGATCGAATCCAAGTTTGTTTTTCAGTTGTTCGGTTATCTGACGGCGTGAAGCCTCTGACAGCGGTTTTGCGCTGCGAATATTCACTCGCTGCTGCCCCGCCTGTTCCTCCTGAATCTCAGCAACCGCTTCGCGAATTTGTTCAATCAGACCAACCCGACCGTGTCGGAGAAGGACCTTCAGGAAATTCGCAAAGAATTCGGTACTCCTTGGTGTCAGTACGCGCTCAATCAGACCAAATTTTTCGTCGCGACTGATCTGGTCTGAAACCAAGATCTGCCGGAACTCTGCATTCTGAGACAGCACCTCGTCTACAAACGAGTTTAATTCTTCAGCAGCGTCGGTGACGCCGTTCTCAGTTGCTGCGTTCAGAAAGGACCGGGCATAAAGACTCGCAACGGCCTGCGCACCGGGATCTTCCAGTACGTGGTCGGGTCGAGTTTTCAGCTGCTCGGACATAGTTACCTCAGAATTCACATTCCGTCACACCGGAAACACACGATCATTTTCAACCGGAGATTCCCGATAATGCTTCCTGAACCAGTCGTTCCTGATCATCGTCGTTGAGTGCTCGACCCAGAACATGTTCAGTGGCCAGAGCGACCTGACTGTTGACCGTGCCAAAGACTTCTGCCAGCGCTGCATCTTTGGCACGACTGATGTCTTCTTTTGCTCGTTCCCGCATAGATTCCACGTCAGCCTGAGCTTTGGCGACAATATCCTGACTGGTACGTTCCGCATCGCGTTTGGCTTCAGCAACCATTTCTGCCACCGTTTGCTCTGCTCCACGAAGCTTTTCCTCGTAATCAGCGAGTGCCACCTGGGACTTACGCCGGCCTTCCTCTGCTTCTGCGATGGCGGCTCTGATTCCGGACTCGCGTTTGTCCAGTCCCTGAATCATTGGAGCCCATGCTGTTTTCTTTAAAACAAACAGGAAGATCAGGAATACAATCAGTGACCAAAGCGCGAGATCCGCTTTAAAACCGATGGGAACACCGGTTTCCGCATGCTCGGCGTCGCCGTGACCCTCATCATGTTTTTCTGCGGCAACAGTGTCGGCGGCGGAAAGCTGAGAGCAATTTGCCTGTAAGCAGGCAACCATGCTTGCCAGAACGATTGCCCGGAACGCCCCAAAACCAAACTGTTGCAACATCATGAAACCACGCCAGCAACAAAAAACAGGATAAACAGACCGACGTCCGACTGCTATGCAATCGCACATCCAGCGAAAACAAAGCTTTCAGAGCATGCAGACGATCAGTGCGAAGAATGTCGCACCTTCAATCAAAGCAGCAGCAACGATCATCGCCCCTCGAATGTCGCCGATTGCTTCCGGCTGACGAGCCATACTTTCAACAGCTGCGGCTCCGATTTTTCCAATACCCAGTCCTGCACCAAGCAACACGATACCGGCGCCAATAGCCGCAGGGATTTCCGTGCCACCAGCTCCCTCCTGAGCCATGGCCGACACGCTTAGTGCCATGAACGCGGCGATCCCCACACATAGGTATTTCACAAATTGACTCACGGGAAACTCCTCTTTCGAACATTGTTGCTACAGGAAAACCTTGAATTTTAATGACCAGACCAAACCGTCAGCCAATTGACAATCGCCTCCATCGGCTGACGCACAAACGAAGGGTCTAATGCTCGTGCACGGCACCAGCAATAAAGATTGTTGCCAGAAACACAAACACATATGCCTGCAGGAAAGCGACAAACAGTTCCAGCAGACCAATCAACACCTGACCAAACACGCTGCCCAGAGTGACAGCTCCCCACAGCAAACCGTTACTGGTGGCTACCGCTGCAATGAACCCAAGTATCACTGCGACCACGGTGTGGCCACCCATAATGTTTGCAAACAGACGAACAGCCAACACGGCGTGCTTGACGAAAAAACCGAAGACTTCAATAGCCAGGATAAAGTATGAAAGAGACACTCCAACCGGTCCGGAAATCCCGGTATCAGGCTTCATGTTAAGAATGAAACCACCAGGGCCCATGGCCTTGAACCCATACATCACCGTGGCAACAAAAGCACAAACTGCCAAGGCTCCGGTGACGTTGATATTCCCGGTTGCGGAACCCATCCACGGGACAGCACCCAGCAGATTGCAGAACAATATGTAGAAAAAACAACTCCAAATGAATGGCAGGTATCGATCAGCCGCATGACTATCCTGCGAGGAAACGCCATGTCCGTGACTGTCTGCACTATGGAAATCGTATTCATCTCCATGATCATGACCATGGTCACCAATGGTAGGACGGACCACTTCGTCACGAAGATAAAGAGCGATTGCTTCCCAGAAATTCCAAAAACGCCCCCTGGCCGGCTCGCCGTTTTTGATCCGCCGCGCCAAGCCACGAAACACAAAAAACACCATGACTGCCGCAACGACCTGCAGCAACATGAACTTGGTCAACTGCCAGCCAAAAATTTCAGGAAGCAGAAAGTCCAGGGTTCCGTGCCCGTGGGCATCTGCCATGCCGCCGGGAAAGTCGAAACCTGCCGCGTCACGAACGTGGTGAAAATTGTCGACTTCGTGTTGTTCGGCGCTCATTGAAACGCGATTCAACTCCTGATGACGACCTACTCTGAACGATGAGTCTGTTCAGTATCTGAAACAGACACCGCCAAACAACGCGGGCCTCGTTGTCGATAAAACATCCAAACTTCGGTAACCAGTGCCAGCAAATAAAACCCGGTCAGCCAGCCAAAAAAATCAAGGAAACCAAGTTCAGGGTGAGTTTTCCTGACCACAACAGCCACGACGGCCACTGACATCAGCCTGACCATGGTATGAACAAGAACCACTGACAGGTCACTCCACAAGACTGTGAGGCCTGACACAAACACAACAAACCAGCCGGGACCAAGGCAGGCCCCTGCCGCAATCGACATCCACCAAACCCCGGATTCACCTCCGAGCATCCTTGCCGGCCAGAAACACACAAGCCAACCTGCAGCGATGACCGCAGTAAGATACAAGGACTGCCGAAGAACACTGACGTTTTGCTGGGAGGTCACTCGTCCCGAGCTTTCATGCCGGTTGAATCTCGACGCGACTCACGATCGAGCCGAGCCAGTAATCTGCGCAAAGAAAACACGCCTGATATAGTTCCGAGGATCGCTCCACAGACCGTTAGCAAAGGTTTCCAGCCCAGTTTCAAATCCAACCAGTACCCCACTCCCGCAAAGACAGCGATCCCAATGGCCGCCGACATGACTTCATGAGAGTCGCGATAGGCCTGAGCAATTCCGGCAATTCGCCTGCGTCGACGAGTCGTCGAATTGTCATCCATGGTAGTCCTTTGGGAAACAACCACATCAGATCAGTGCAGGCCATGCCGGAAACGTCACTCCTGTCGCAAGGTGCCGAAAGTCTAGCTGCGTCCCTTTCCCAGTCAAAGAACAGTGAGATTGCGTCATTTCATTCCCACAGTTGGGGCGCGTCAGTCCCAGCGTCGCAACCATACGGGGAGGGAGTATCAGTCACCTGCGAACCAGCTTCGTCTGGCCAACAGATAGGGTGTATGCCTGGCTGAAGAATCGGTACTACCGCCACGAACGCCAAATACGGTCCTTGATCATCGGGTGATGGTGAGGACCTGACCACTTTAGGACGAAATCAAAGTTGAGTTTTCCGAAGAACAACATCTAGCGGTGTGTTTCTACAGCTGAACGGGTGCCTGTGTATTTTGCGCCCGTGGCAGATCCGGCATGTTCGCTACCATTCAATTATTCATTATTCATTTGGCTTGCGCAGGAAGGGTCTGTCTGCAGTGATGGAGACTCCGCCCCGGACAGCGTGAACCCTGCCGGAGTATTCCAGTGGAAGGCAACCGATGAATGGTTTGCTTTCGGTTTTGCCACGTGATGGGATCAGAAAGCAGGCTACTGTCGATGTTCGATCCTGACTGGATTTTTATTGGTTTATCGCACCAGGTCCTGTTCGGGTGACCGAATCGAAACGTTCATTCCTATAGCTTCAGTCATTATTCCGGAAAAAACCCCTGGATTTCTTATTGGCCCCGACCTGTCTTTCTGGACGTGAATCGTCCAACATGTCATTGTTTATGCTCTGTCTTGTTCCTTTTCGTACGTTTTGCCCCCTGTCCGGAAGTCACGGTTTACTTGGTGGTAACCACCGGAGTAACGCAACTGGTCAGATTCAGGTCTGACCGCGAACCATGTATCAACGGCCCGGGAGTCTGGGCAGTTATGTCCGGATGCCCAAATGACAATCGAGAGACAGTCGAGCGACAGTGACGTCTCACTGCTTTGGTGGAACCTATGATTCGGAACGCCGGGACCCACGACGAGAGTTTGCGATGGTACAGGGCAGTTTTTGTTGTGACCGCATTAGCAATCACTCAAACAACGCTGCCAGTGATTGCTCAGGAAGCTTCGTCGAGGTCACAATTTCAGGATCCTGAGCGCGAAGAGTATGCCGGGCGGCAGCGCCATGCAGTGCAGACAGTTCGAGACATCAATCTCAACCTGCTTGAAGCAGTCCCCGAACTGACACTCACGGAAGAGGATCAGTTTCGCAGGATCCTGCGAGACGGAACTCAGCGAGGAACACCTGGATTTCGCATCCTGCAGGATGGACTGAGATGGGAGATCTATCGAGCGTCAGACCCGGTGTATAAATCGAGTCCAGCCAGGTTTCAGGGGCTGAAAACGAGACTTCAGAACAATATTCTGGACAACGCAGGCCGAAGTATTGGCGGTCGCCGTCAGAAGCTGGCGTTCCGCGAACTGGTCTGCAGCGAGGCGCTCAGCCTTTTGAAGGACCTGCTCAACAACAATTTGCAGGCGCGTTCTTTAGCCATCGAACTGCTGCCCTCACTGGAAACGATTACAGACACCGGACAACGTCGGATCCTTGATGAGGCTGCGGATGTGCTGATCGATGTTCTCAATGACGTTCAGCAGCCGGACGCGGTTAAACTGCGGGCTGCCGAGAGTATCACGCTCTATCTGCAAAATGTTGAACCGGGGGCGCAGATTGAGATTAAATTTGCAATGGCGATCGGGAGTGAACTGGAATCCTGGCTGCCCGCGACCGGGTATCAGGTTCATCTGATTGATGCAATCTCCCGTGTCCGTACCGCCAGAGAGGTCATTGGTGCCACACGTCGACCGGTCGTGATTGAAACACTGGTTGATGTCATACAGGACAAACGAAGAGAACCTCTCGTTCGTTGCGGCGCTGCCGGTGCCCTGGGGCTCGTCGGGGTTGATCAGAGAATCAATGGCGATCCTCTAGCGTGGAAGGTGACGCAGCTTTCAGCGGAAATGGCTGCGGCCTACAACCAAAACTCCGGTTATCAATACTGGAGTACATGCAGCCTGGAACTTTTCTTTGCGTTTAAGCACCGGGACATCGAGTCGCAAAGTACACAGCTTCCAAACGGCATGTTGAACAAATGGGACCAGTCAACTTTGGTTCGGAGTGCGTACGCTCAGGTACTTCCGATTGTTGCTGCTGTTCTCGACCGCCAGGATCAGGTTGATGCAGCTACGATCGAGAATGTCAACCAGTGGGTTGCTGACAACCAGCCTAACAATATGCGTTTTGACCCGGATTCACTGCCCGTGAATCCGTGAGGCGTTTTGTTGGAGGTAAAAAAGGCCTCCCGGTCCGCCAGCGGTCTGAAAACGTTGCTCTGACGGGATCGGCAGTCAAATCACGCCGCCGTGTACCCGATAAGGTGTAGCCAGATCCGGAAGTTCCAGACCCCAGACACGTTCCCAGACCTCTGGTATGTGCCGCAGTCCTTCCGATGAGTAAATCAGCTGGCGAGCGCGAATGTCAGGTGACGGATTCCAAATTGGCATGGCACAGCCGAAGTTGACTGCCGTAAAGGCCATTAACAGCAATGTCAAAAGATGTTTTCGCATTCGCAGATTCATCGTGGCGTCCTTCCCTGGACTTCAACTGCTTTGGGCAGTCGATGACGAGAGATCCAATTTCAGACCATACGGCACGTTCAGAAAACGTACCGCTGATCCCAATCGGAAAGCATGATCTGCTGCGAACCCTGCCGCCGAACATCGGAGAAAACATTTCAGGAGTTGAACCCGGTCTGCCTGAACGTGGAACTGTTTCCATATCCAGGTGGCTGGGAACTCTCCGCTCCGGGTGGGTAAGTCCTTTCCTGAGCTTCTTCAGGAAATTGACTGTCACCCGCTGAATTCTCTGCCGTTTTGATGGCCTGCAAACGAGCGTTTTCTGCTATCTCCAATTCCCGCACACGTTCTTCCATTTCCTTGCCGGGCTTGAACGTCACCACAAACTTTGCCGGAACCTCTACTGCTCCGCCAGTTCGAGGATTGCGTGCCTTTCGAGCTGCTCGTTTTTTCACTTCAAACACACCAAAATTTCGCAATTCAATTCGGTGGTCCGTAACTAGTGTTTCAACTATTGCATCAAACGTCTTCTGTACGATTTGCTTCGTTTTAAGCTGGGTAAGACCCAGCTCCTCGGAGATCGCCTTCACAATCTCTTTCTTGGTCACGAAAATCGTCTCCCGAGAAAGGTTCTCTGAGTCGCCGTCAACTATCGCTGATCTGACTCAACTGTATGATTGCGAACGACTTACTGTCAAGACAGTTCAACGGGCTTCACGCTGCTGAACCACCAAATACGGTTCGCATCGGATCATGATTTCTGATTGGGATGTCAAAGAACAGGTTTCAGTACGGAACTCCGCACCTACGGACCTGTTATCGACTCCATTTGTTTGTCAACTTAGAAAAATTCAGCATAACCCGCATAAATGGCCTAAACAGCCCGACATCATGAGCTTCGGAACACACCATTCCGGAGTCACTGGCCTGGGTTTAGGGCGGCCACAGGTTATTTCCGGTACACGCAGTCTGTTTCACTGGTGGGCCATGGTCCGTTCAAGTGTGCTAGGTCTGCACGTAACCTGAAGTCCAGACACTGGTTGTGCCGGCGAATACAACCGGTAACCAAGCCGCCAGTTCCGGACGGATAAGTCCGGCGTTTCCCAGCAGCAGGCTTCCTTCGGTGATACCGAAGATGGCTGCTAAAACGCAGCTGCAGATTGCCAGATTGATGACCAGTCCTGTTGATTCCTTCCGCAGGATCAATGGCAGTGCAATAGCAGCCCCCATCATCGACAGCAATGGTTTGGTTACCCTGGAATGTAGTGCCAGACTCTGCTGACGCACTGTCACGCTTCCGGTGGCGGGGTGACGAATCCGCTTCACTAACTGCATTGAAGACAAGAGTTTCGGGTTGCGACCCTGATAATACAGTTCGTCGAAATTAACCTCTGATGCAACGAAGACGTCCTTGCCATTCGATTTTGGAATGATTCGCTTTCTGCCTTCGTCAGTCAGGAGTTTTGGGTCAAATACGCCGGTTTGGTTGGTCAAAATCCATCCGGACGGATGCCTGTCATTCGCAGGCAGGTAGATTGCTGATTCTGCCCGCAGCGCACATCCACCCTGTGCCAACTCAGGTGGAAGATAAAACGTCGCTGTATCCAGCCGTGACTCGGCGACAGACACGGATTCTCCATCGATCGACATCATATGATTTGAATAGTCATATACCGGGATCACCTCTTGTTTTATGGTCTGATCTCTCCCCCTTGGTGTCTGAAGTTCTACGGCAATTGACGGAATGATGAGCTCCTGATTACAAATGATCAGGAAATTTAGGGCTGCAGTACCCATCAGGAAGGGTTTGAGTAACCGAAATGCAGGAATGCCGGCTGCCAGCACAGGGTGGGATTCCGAGTTCTTCTCCATTAGGCCCAGGACCGCCATCGTAGAAATTGAGACAAGTATCAGTCCGGCCAGTCCCAGATAATCGCTTGATCTGTATAAATAATAGAGTGCGATCTTTCGGACCATGGTTGCCAGCGCACTCTGTGCGGAGCTGACGGTCGGGGAGGCCTTTTCAGTTTCCATTTGAAAGGCATCGATGTTCGTGAACAGATCGATCACGATATACAGACCGTATGTTGCCACAAAGAACACGACAAACGTGTGCAGCATCCGTCCCCAAAGGTATCGGTCAAATGTTGTGAACATGGCGTTTGGATTACACGTCAGAGGCAGTCTTTGCGTCAATAGGGATCCAGAACACCGAGCGCAGGTCGGATCAACGGGGCTGACGGCACCCCCGTGGGGCCTCACGGTGAAAACGGTTGCTGTTTTCAAATCAATGGCTTTCCGGGATTTAGCTCTTTGATCAGGATTCCGGTTGAACCCAAAAGCTCTGGCAACTCACTTCCGGCAGGCTGTCACTCTTTGTGAATCCGGGCTCACCGGGATCTTGAGCCCTTTAGGAGATCTATCATGATCCGTGCCGTGGTATTTGATGCGGTGTGGACGGTCATCTATCCCTCACCAGGAATTACGGAGGTCTATCAGCAGGCTTTCGCTCGACACTGCAATCTGCGGTTGTCGGCGGTTCACATTCGAAATACGCTCAATTCGGCCCTTAGCCGGCGCAGCAGAGACAGTGACCTTCGAACAGACGAATTGAGCGAACACAATTTTTGGTATGAACTCATTAGTCGTTTGTGTGGGGATCATCCGGGCCGGCAGGCGTGTTTCGACGATTTGTATGAAGGTTTTCAGCGCCCCGACCGATGGCGTTGTTTTGAGGATGCCGCAGAGTTGATTGACCGTTTAAATGAAACCGGAATCACCACGGCCATCGCCTCAAATTTTGATCAGCGACTCCACATGGTCCTTGACGGCCTTAGCCCGCTTTCATCAATCACTCACCGATTTGTATCGTCTGAAATTGGCTGGAGGAAACCGGCACTTCCGTTCTTCCGGCATGTCTGCAGTGAGCTCAATGAACAGCCGGAATTCGTGTTGTTCGTGGGCGACGACCTGCAAAACGACGTGCTGGGTGCTCAACGAGCAGGTTGTCGGTCTGCGTGGATCAGAAGAAAACCAGAGGGATTCGAACCCGTTCCTGCCGGAACGATTCCGCTTAATGAATTAACGGAGCTGTCTGTACTTGTTACGGGAACGTCGCAACTTTGAATTTGCAAACCCAGTCATCATCTGCGGCTGTCACGGGAGATCTGGTGGTCATTCAGCGGAACTCCATATCGGGTTCCGGCAGACGCAATCGGGCACTGCTGGATCTGATTCGTGAACTCAGACAGCGTCAGTTCGAAGTTCGTATGTTTTCCGATCGCAATCAGCTGGACGTCTTCACTGCTCGCGAATCTGTCACACATCGAATTCGCTGTATGGTTGCTGCAGGCGGAGACGGAACTGTGACAAGTTTGGTCAACCGGCACCCGGAGCGTGTGATTGCCGTCCTGCCGATGGGCACTGAAAACCTGGTTGCCCGCCATCTTGATATGCCCTGCAACGGAGCTGTTGTGGCAGACGTGATCAAAGACGGATATACCCGTGTCTTTGATACAGCAAAGATTGGCAGTCGTTGTTTTCTGCTGATGGTCAGTGCGGGGATCGATGCCCAGGTTGTTCACCGGCTGAATGCGCAACGGTCCGGAAATATTCGGCACTGGACGTATCTGCGCCCGGTTCTACAGACGTTTCTGAGCTATGGTTTTCCAAAGATTGATGTAACGGATGTGAGGACCGGAAAGACGGTCACCGGGACACACGTCATTGTAAGCAATTTCCGGGAATATGGCTTCAATTTGAAATTAAATCCTGATGCTGACCCGGCGGACGGCCAGCTGGACGTTTGTGTGTTTCAGAAATCTTCTCGGGTGCGACTGGCCATTCACGCGATCCTCAGCATTTTTCGGACACAAAAAGGGTCTCATCTTGTAAGATTCCGGTCACCGCACGTTTCACTTTCTGCTTCGGTTGAGTCCGGTATCGTTTGCCCGGGCCGTTCCGTCATTCCGCTGCAGGTTGATGGAGACACGGGAGGTCAGCTGCCGGTCGATATCCAAATCAAAAAATCTTCAATGCAACTGATTGTTCATCGCCAATAATCGACGCATTTCTGCCTGTGTCACGAACTTCACCTTCTCCTGGTGCCGTCGCACCACAACATAACATCCGGTTACTCGACCTTATGCTTCGGGTGGCTGTCGCTACCGTCATGCTGGTTGCCGGAACCTGGGGAGCACTCGGTCGCATCGTTGCCGAAAAGCTTGCAACAAAGCTGATCATGCCGACAGGGCTGGTCTGGCTGATGTTGCTGGTTTCTCTGCTCGCAGCCCGTCGAGCCGGACGTGGTGATCTGATTCTGGCAGCCGGCATGCCGTGGATCGCCCTGACGTTACTGGGAAACGGCATCGTTGCGGAGACTTTGGTACGTACTCTGGAAGATCCCTATCGCCATATTCAGCCACTGAAGTCTGAGGCTTTTGATGTGATTGTGGTGCTGGGAGGCGGGACCAATATGGGTGCCAACCGACGTTTTCAGGGAAATTCCGCTGGTGATCGAGTCCTGCTGACGGCTCAAATGTTCCACGCCGGACTCACCAGACGCGTTATCTGCAGCGGTCGGCGAATCGATGAACTGAATCCAGATGATACGAATCCGGCCCGACAGTCAATGGCGATTCTTAAGTCGTTATCCGTCCCGGAATCGGTGATTGGACTGGTGGAAGGTCGGACAACGTCCGAGGAAATGCACCTGCTGGGCCGGTCATTCGGAGGCAGCAACAGACGAATTGGACTGATTACATCGGCCTGGCATCTTCAGAGAGCGCTTAAGCTGGCGAAACACAACAATCTGGAAGCCGAGCCGTTGCCGGCCGATTTCCTGACGGAGCCGGTATCGAGACCTACGACCGGCGCGATAATCCTAAGCTGTGTCCCCCAGAGTGATGCTGTCTGGAGGACAGGAAAGGTGCTTAAGGAATATCTGGGAATGTTTGTGGGACGCTGAGCCCCGGTTGTATGGTGTGATGTGACACCTAAAAGTTCTGCTTAATTTTCTGTTGTTCTGCAGAGTTCCGCTCAGGATTTACTATGTCTTCCCGCATCTGTCTGATTCTGGCCGCGGTATTTGGATTTCTTGCTGTTCTTTGCGGAGCTTTTGGGGCCCATTTTCTGTCGGATACCGGCTACCTTGAACACAAATATGCCGATATGGATCCCAGGCAGGTTTCCGGAACGCAGTTGACCGCTGCTTACAAGTATTATCAGGACTTTCAGACTGGGGTGCGCTATCACATGTGGCACGCTCTGGCTCTGATGGCCGTTGGTGTTTGGAAACATCAACGGGAATCCCGTGCGCTCAGTATCGCGGCCTGGTCTTTTTCGGTCGGAATCACATTGTTCTCCGGGGCACTTTATCTGCTGGTCATCGGGGGTCCTCGTTTCGGAGGAATTCCGTGGGGTGCTGTAGCACCGCTGGGAGGAACAGCTTTGATGGCCGGCTGGACGGCAGTTCTGTTCGCAGCCGTCCGGCAACCGCGGAACACGCGGACGCGCGAGTAACTCCGGCTTATTTCAACCGCGCGGATGGCACTGGCTGTGCACTGTTTTCAGTCTTGAGTGATCGACCTGAGTGTAAATCTGAGTTGTACGAATACTGGCATGCCCCAGCATTTCCTGCAATGCCCGGATGTCGGCTCCACGTGCCAGCAGGTGCGTTGCAAAACTGTGACGCAGAGTGTGTGGGCTAACATCGGTTCCGCAACCGGCGCGCGCTGCATACCGACGAATTAACTCCCACACCGCTTCGCGCCGGAGTCGTCTGCCGCTTCGGGAAACGAACAGATATTCTCTGTCATCAGAGGCGTTTCCCACCATCAGTGGCCGCTCCAGATTCAGATACCGATTGATCGCATTCACTGCGACCGGATTCATCGACACCATCCGCTGTTTGTTGCCTTTACCTGTACAACGTGCGTAGCGTTCTGTCAGGTTCACGTCTGACAGTCTGAGATCAACGACTTCCGATACTCGACATCCGGTTGCATACATTACAGCGAGAACTGCCCGATCACGGCGGGCGTATCGATCGATTGAGCCCTGCGGAGCCGCCAGCAGGTCTTCGACCATTTCAGGACTCAAAACTTTGGGAAGACGCTGCCAAAGTTTGGGTGACGAAACCAGGTCGACCACGCTTTCAGCGACGACATTTTCCAGCATCAGGTAACGAAAGAACATTCTGACCGCGACCAGGTTCCGACCAATACTGGTTGCTGCCAGGCCCTGTTGCGTCAGATGATCAAGAAAGGCGGTCATGGTGGGAATGTCGACTTCGTGAACCGATTTGCGCTGATTCTGCTCATTCCAGTTCAGAAACTTTGTGAGATCACGTCGGTAGGCCAGCACCGTGTTAGGTGACATCCCGCATTCCGATTCCAGATACGCAATGAATCCCGATTCCCAAGCAGAGGGATTCTGAAGGCTCATCCGGGAAAACCGAATCTGTCCGGGTGGTTTTTTTCTGCGGGGCATGGTCGTGTGCGGCAGGTCTGACAGCTGTGACTGAACGAAGTGGTTTGCTGCGCAATAAGAATCGCCGTCACCGTTCAGAGGGGGTTGAACGATGACGGCGAATAAAAACCGTTTATGAAACGGTATTCGGACTGAGGTTTTGGCGAGTTGCTGTCTCGCTACGTCATTATCGTCGGAGTCAGTCGGTGATACCGCGGATTTCCAGAGGAGTACCGGTTGTTCCGGTTAGAGTGAGCAAATCGACAGTGTTTCACGGACAGCGGTGCTGTGCATTGACCTGAAAGATTTTTCACTGAACACGACTTAGGATCATGTTGATACCGAAATCAGGACGGCGCGACGAGTGAAACCCTTTCTGGACAGTTAATTCGTATCAATCGCTGCTTTCTGCTTCTTCCCATTCTCGTAATCGACTGATGAATTCTTCTGTCATTCCGGCTGCACGACGGGGCTCTTCCAGAAACAGTTTGCCGCGTGCTTTTGACGGGCGCAGGGGCCATGTGAGGTTCTGTTCCCAGACCGTAAAGTCATCCATTCCTGGTGGTTTGAGTCTTCGCAGCCATTTCAGTCCAAATTCCACATGACGGATTTCGTCGCGGTGAATGGAACGCATAATTCCGGCGCTGCGGCGATCACCGGCATCCAGAAAGTACTCTTCGAATTCGGCCGTGTGATCCAGGTTGCCACCCTCAAATACCAGTGGGAGACCGCAGACGTATTCCAGCACACTTGCATATCCGACTGCTCTGGTCCAGATGTAGCCGTTCACCGGCAGTTCACCGAACCGGATACCCAGTTCTGCTGCACGTTGCACGTGTAGTCGGGTATGCCGTTGTTCATCCAGCATGATTTCACCCACACCCCGGCGAAATCCAACCGGGGCCTGAGGGAAAGCCAGAATCACCATTGCCATGACTTCCAAAGCCTGCAGTTCGTGGTTCGCCATGATGTGATGTGCAATCGCGCGCTTGCGGGGATCTTTCAGAGCAGCAGCCTTTGGCATTTTTGGCGCTGTTCTTTGTGCGGCAAACTGCAGTTGCTCCGGACGGGCAGGACGAATCACTCGTTCTGCTTCATGTTCTAATCCGTCAGAAAACGTCTCACCCGGAACGGCCAGTTTCCTGTCGAGCTGTTCGGATGACAGGACACATCTTGCAAAGTCACTGAGCTCCACGGGCCGGTCTTTCCTGGTGAAACAAAATGCGTCCCGGAAAACATCAGGAAGAACTTATTCGCCGGATCGGAATACATTAAAACGAATGTATTCCCAGTGACGGTACAATTCAGAGCTGATTACCAGTTCATCGTGAGGGCCGTCCGCAACCACTCGACCATCATTCAGCAGGACCACCCGGTCACATTTTTTGACGGTGGACAGCCGAAAGGGCAGAAAGACGACTGTTCGATCCTGACAGATTCGATCAAAAGTATCATCGAGAAGTGCCTTGGTTTCGCTGTCCAGCGAAACATGAGGTTCTTCGATAAACAGCAATGCGGGTTTGCGAACGATGGCACGTGCGATGGCCAGACGAAACGCCTGTCCGGCATCGAGCGGGACACCGTAATCACCGACCTGAGTTTCGTAGCCCTTCGGCAGCTGTCGTGTGAATTTTTCCGCGTGAGCAATTTTTCCGGCTTCCATCGCCTGTTGCCTCGAAATGTCAGCCTGTCCGCATGTGATATTTTCCAGCACGGTGGCGTTGAACAGATTGTTCATCCCCGAGACGATCATCGACTCGGCTCGCAGCGATTCCAGCGTCGCCTGTCGGATGTTTCTGCCGTCAAGAAGTACCTGTCCGCTTTGTGGATCGTTCAATCGGGGAACCAGACTCACGAGCGCACTGGTTTCTTCATAGCACAGGGAAATCAAAGCCACTCGCTGGCCGACATCGATTTTTAGGTCCAGTTGATTCAGCAGGTTCGGGTGGTCGGGTGTGTCAACGCAGATTTGATCGAACTGCAGGTTGCGCGACAGAGGCTCCTGGAACCGTGCGCGTACGACCTGACTCACGTCCGGTACAGACCGAATGTATTCATTGATTTCTTCGGCGGCGACACTGCCTCGGAGCTCGTAGTCCTGAGAAAGCTGCAATGCACGCAGTGTTTGATAAAGCAGCACCAGGCTGATTCCAATGATCGTAATGCCTGACAGGCCGATCTGATCGTCTGTCAGCAGATGTCGTAACAGAATCCAGCTAGGAGCGCCGGCGGCGAAAATCAGAATGGCTCGATTTACCCAGACACCCCGACGCAGTTCACGACTCACCTGTCCACGGTGTCGATCGAAGGCATTCAGGTTCTCTTCAAATTGCTCATGTTCAAAAGACTCCATGCCATAGCCCGCAACGATTCGTGATTTTTCCAGACCGTTAGCCAGGCGATTCAGACTGCGGTCCACCTGTTCGCTCAGCAGGTCGGAAGTGTTCGACAGACGTTTTTCCTCCATCATCATCAGAAACCAGCCTGCGACGACCGGAATCATACATTCCATGCCTGCATAAAAGTGCACAAGACAACAGGTCACAGGTAAAGCAACCAGATCAGCCATGCCTCCGATTGTCAGTCGAGTCCACTGATGGACTGAGGTCTGAACCTGATCGGCTGACTCCCGGAACAAACGTCGACTCGTATCGATACGTTCTCCGTGAAGGTCTCCTGCATTCAGTCGCAGAGACTGCCGATGCAGATGTTGCCGCAATCTGCGAACGCGTACAGACGCATATGCGGACGACTGACCCGAGACCGCTGCCTGCAGCAGCCACCGAAGTCCTACGAATATCAGTCCGGCAACCGTAAGAACGGGCAGGGGCGAACGATTCTCACGCAGCAGGGGAATCTGATCGACAAGTTGCCGTAATATCCGCTCTGGAAATGTGTCGTCCTGCAGTACTGATTGCAGAGCCATTTCACCCTGGCCGGCAATTCGTACCTGAATCAGTCCGGTAATCGCCCCAGCGCAAAGAATGAAACCCACCAGACAAACTGACGCCGCAACGGCGCAGACTGTTGCTCCGAGCAGGGCCGGACGGAACAACTGCCGAGTCGATACGATCCGACTGAACAGATTTGCTTCAGACACGGAACACGCCTTTTTTGCAGACAGGAATCCGGAAACGGCCCTACTACAACAACCTACCCGTGCATTGGTACCGGAACAACGGTAGTGGCGGCAAGCCTGCTGAATTCTGCCCGTCCGGCAAACATCCGGGAAATTACGCTGACCTAAGTGCTAATATACTAACAGTAAACGCGACATCCGGTGAGGCGAACCTGAAGATCGTATAGAAAGGGAGGAATCCGTTGTTAAGTGATTCCACTGCAACCGCTCTTGGACCGGGTAGTGATCTGAAGTCTATGCCAGGTCTCTGTCTTCGAACAAAATGAACGCAAACAGAATTGTTGCGGTTGCGTAGGCAATACAGTAAAGCAGGGCGGTGCCAGGATAGGCAGGCAGCACCTGTGTTTCTGTCGCAATTGCTGCTGACACATTGAATGCATCCAGAGAGGGCACAGCGGTTGCGATCAAACGAGCGACGAATGTCACTGCTTCGTTTTGAATGACACGCTCACTTTGAGAGACCATCATGGGAGTCAGATTGCCGATGACGAAGATGGCGAAACAGACAACCAGGTTGACGACCATTGGCAGTCGGGTGGCAACCGCCACGCTGACGGCGCCCAGAACGGCGATCTCGAAGAACACCAGAACCACTCCGGGAATCACCTGGTTCACCACCGCCATTCGTTCCGGATGAGGCATGGGCAGGTTGAGCCCCAGGACCATCGTATTTTCAAACAATGGTGAAACAGTCTCTGACATTTCACGCTGATCGTGTCCGACTTTGTAGAAGATCAGAACCCCAAAGATGATGGCGAGCGGAACCAGCAGCCACAATGTCCCCTGTAGAATTCCAATGTACTTGCCCAGAATGAACTGTCGCCGGTTGATGGGCTTCGACAGCAGAGTCATGGCCGTTTTGCCTTCGATTTCATTCGTAATCGATGTGCCCGCCGTCCAGACAGCCAGCAGAACGCCGGCAATCAGCAGGGTCGCCAGACCACACTCCTTCAGCATCTTCACATCAGCTTCGAGTGTGAAGAACGGGATAAACGTGTTCACCAGCAGGACAAATCCTGAAATCACCAGCAGCAGGAAAAACAGCGGTTGGCGCACTGCCTCTTTGGTTGTGGCACGGGCAATAATGCCGGCCCGGGTCCAGTAGCCAAACCCAATCAGGGCGAACAGAAACCCGAGGGCCACCAGCCATGCGGGGCCCCAGTTCACGTCAGTGACAGCAGTTGACTGAGCCAGGACCGGAAATGCATTCATTGGAAATTCAGCGATGCGGGATCATGATGGTATTGGACGCTCCCGCGCAGAGTGAAGTCAGCAACCAGGCCGGAACTGCGGGGTAATATGTTTACGACGCGACGAGCACCTGCGTTGGAGCGAATTTTCGGGACTCGGGATCAAAGATAAATGTGTCGTAACACCTTTAAAAAAAACATGTTAGGTCATGCCTCCGGTTAGGATGCCAGGTCGATTTCAGCTGATAATGCGGTCTGGGCGACGTTGGTTGGATCGGACGACGAGACATGACAGAATGGTGTTTCATACCCAGGAAGACTTTAGCGGACGTAATTAGAATTCATGTCGCAGCCGGACCCGGAAGTTCCCGAATTACTGCGACACCTGAATTTACAGCAGTATAAAGCTGTGGTTCACGGTGAATCTCCATTGCTGATCATCGCCGGTGCCGGCACCGGTAAAACCACAACCCTGGCTCATCGAGTCGCCTGGCAGATCATGTCGGGTGTTGATCCGGCCCGGATTCTGCTACTGACGTTTACCCGTCGAGCCGCCACGGAAATGCTTCGCAGAGTCGAAAGTATTCTGCTGATGCTGAATGCTGAGGCCGGGACAAATCCAAACATCACCAAACGCAGGTATGTTCGTCAGATTCAGGGTGGAACGTTTCATGCGGTTGCCACTCAACTGCTGCGGCGATTTGGTCACCTGATTGGCCTGCATCCGGATTTTACTATCCTTGATCGCAGTGATTCCGAAGATCTGATGAATCTGGCCAGATCGGAAGTGAAGCTGCCGGGAAGCGGCAGCAGGTTCCCGTTGAAGGGCACCTGCCTTGACATCTACAGCCGCTGCGTGAATACGCAGCAAACCCTGGATGTGATTCTCCGGAAACACTTTCCCTGGTGTTGCGAACACGAAGAGCTTTTGGGGCGATTGTTTACGTTGTTTGCTGAACGCAAGGAACAGCAGCGTGTCCTGGATTTTGACGATCTGCTGCTGTTCTGGAACGCGCTGGCCGCATCGACCGGTGGCAGCGAGATACTCAGCAGTAAGTTCGATCGCATCCTTGTGGACGAATATCAGGACACCAATGTGCTGCAGGCCGGCATCCTGAAACAAATGTCACCAAACGGACACGGAGTGACGGCTGTTGGTGACGATGCACAGTCGATTTACTCCTTTCGGGCGGCAACCGTCCGCAACATTCTGGATTTCCCGGATGATTTTCCTGAGACCTCTGTGATGCCCCTCGAACAGAATTATCGCAGCACACAACGAATTCTGGACTGCACCAATCTTGTGATCGCTGAGGCCGGCGAGCGGCATCACAAGGAGCTTTGGTCAGATCGTGGTGATGGAGCTGTCCCTGTACTGGCGACATGTGCTGACGAAGACGCTCAGAGTGAATTTTTGATTGATCGGATTCTCGAACAAAGAGAACAGGGAACAGCGCTCAGGAGCCAGGCGGTCCTGTTTCGGGCGTCTCATCACAGTATGTCACTCGAAGCTGAACTAAGCCGGCGGAATATTCCATTCAAAAAACATGGCGGGCTGCGATTTCTTGAAACCGCGCATGTCAAAGATGTCATGTCGTTCCTTCGACTGGCAGAGAATCCATTCGACGCAATCGCCGGGTTTCGAATTCTGGTTCTGCTGCCGGGCATCGGACAGGTCAAAGCGGGCACTCTTGTTAATCTGTTGAGAGAAACCGGAGGTCGGTTTGATGCCTGGCTGGACTGGAAACCACCGTCGGCACTGAAAAACGACTGGCGGACATTCGTTGAATTGCTGCTGAGCATTGCCGAACGTTCTGACTCGTCTGACGTCGGTCCGGCAACTGATCTCCATCAGATTCGGTCCTTCTACAGTCCGCTGGTGACAGCCCGCTACGACAACGCGAAGGCTCGGATCAATGACATCAGACAATTGGAAGTCATCGCAGCCCGATATAAAACTCGCAGGGAGTTTCTGTCAGAAATGACGCTGGATCCTCCGGCGTCCACACAGGAACCTGCTGCAGATTCGTGGCAGGATGAGGACTATTTGATATTGAGCACCATCCATTCAGCAAAAGGGCTCGAATGGGATTCGGTGTATGTGATTCATGCGGCAGACGGCAACATTCCTTCGGATATGGCAACCGATTCACCGGAAGAAATCGAAGAAGAGCGACGTTTGTTCTATGTGGCAATGACGCGAGCAAAAAATAATCTGACCGTCTGCCGTCCCGAACGTTATTATTTCCATCATCGGCGTCGCAGCGATCTGGGTTCCCTGTCCCGAATCACTCGGTTCCTTCCGGCCAGAATTCAGGAGGCGTTCCAACTGATATCGTTTGGTGTACTGTCTGAAACAGACTTGGAAAATCCCGACAGACTGATCTCCGCAGACACTTCTGAGATTCGTCGGAATATCTCAAAACTGTGGTCAACGTAGTTCCGTATTATGCGGCGAACAGAGCTTCCACGAATCCGTCGGGGTCGAAGAGTTCCAGGTCATCAATCTGTTCGCCAACGCCAATGTACTTGACCGGAATGCCCATGTCCTGACGAATGGCGACAGTAACCCCGCCGCGGGCTGTTCCGTCCAGTTTGGCCAGAACAAGTCCGGTACATTCCACTGCTTCTGAAAAACTTCGAGCCTGACTGAGTCCGTTTTGTCCGGTGGTTGCGTCCAGTACCAGGAGACTCTCATGGGGAGCGTCCGGGATGACCTTCTGGATGACTCGACGGATCTTGTGGAGTTCGTCCATCAGATTCTTCTGAGTCTGCAGGCGACCGGCCGTATCCACGATGAGGTAGTCCGCCTGGGTTTCGACGGCCTTTGTGGCTCCTTCCCAGGCGACAGCCGCCGGATCGGCCCCGCGTTCTTTGCGGACGATCTCGCATCCCAGCCTTTCGCTCCACATGGCCAGCTGTTCCACAGCAGCTGCCCGAAAGGTATCCCCCGCCGCCAGCACGACCCGGTGTCCCTGTTTTTGCAGCAGGTTCGAGATTTTGGCGATTGATGTTGTCTTGCCGGCGCCATTCACACCCGCCACCAGAATGACTGTCGGACCCGACTCTGCCTGTGTGAGTGGCGAAAGCGGATTGTCCAGATCCCATTTGACGGTGCTGTCTCCCTTAAGCAGATCGACGAGTTCTCCGCGAACCGTGGCCCACACAGCGTCGACATCCACCGTTCGGCCGCCATGATCTTCACGCAGCCGAGACACAATTCTGTCGGTCGCCCGAACGCCCATATCGGTTCGAATCAGTCGTGCTTCAAAGTCCTGAAGCAGTTGATCGTCCAGAATGTCGCCGGCACGAAACAGATCGCGTACGTCGGTCCGCAGAATATCTTTGGTTTTTTTTAATCCGGTCCTGAGTCGGTCAAACAGTCCCATCGTTCTCTCTCTTTTTCCGCATCCTGATGCTGACGGTTCAGCACTCGAGTTCGCTTATACCTCGATTCCGGTTTTCCAACAATCCGCAGGACCGGCAGAACACCGTCATCTTTCTCACGGTCCTGCCTGTCAGTGCTGAAATCGCTCCAACGTGGATAGAACAGGCCACCTTCAGTCCTCTGATGACCGTCTGGTCACTGCCGACTTAAATACGGGGATGGTGACCGAGTCGGCGGTGGTCTTCTGATTCTGCAGTTCCCTGTACAGATCGATTCGATTGTGTGCTGAAGGATTGATACGATTTGTGACTTGAAATGAGTTTCCGGGATTCCGTTGAGTTTTTCTGGTGTGACACCGTTCGGATCGTGATCATGTCATCGATTGAAATTGACTGCCAAAGCGTCAAAGCCAGACTCGATTCGTCCGACAGTTTCCTGCTGCTGGACTGTCGTGAACAAAGTGAGTGGGACCATGTTCATATTCAGGGGGCCATTTTGCTCCCCATGAGCGAAATACAGGACCGGGTTGATGAGCTGGAACACCACCGTAACTGTGATGTGGTTGTACATTGTCATCATGGTGGTCGAAGTCTGCAGGTGGCTCGGTGGCTGCTTCGACAGGGATTCAGCAGTGTGTTCAATATGACCGGCGGAATCGACGTCTGGGCTCAGGAAATTGATAACAGTCTGCCTCGTTATTGAATGAGCAGCATGCCTGTCGGCTGCAGGTGCCTGTACCTCGTTTCCCCCGCAGACCACTGGACTTTTTTCTGATGCCGTTATCTGTGAATGTGCTTCATGGACAGTGCCAGGGGCCCAGGTGTTCCATCAGGCCGCAATGGCTGTCAGTCTGCAGCGATGATAACGCCGAATCAAAAAAACAGACAAAAGGTCATGCCGGACCGCGTTACAACAGACTCGAAAAGTAAATACAGGAACGGAACAGAACTCATGCAAATGTTAAGGAAAGTCGGAATTTCGTCGCTGGCCCCGGTGTGACATGACACGGAACCGTATTGCCGGTGACATTGTTCCGAACTGGTGAGACGTGGTAAGTGGCAGCTGTCGTTCGCAGTGGCACGGGGATAGCTGATTCAGATCATAACCGACGTGTTCACGGCTGTTCAGCGACTGTATTTGGTGTGAATGTTCTGATGCTGCCGCGAGCTGGTTTTTACAGCGAATCACACGGCAGCGATCTGCTCGTAGGCCTGCCCCTCGTTTTCATCAATGCGTTCGGGACGACCTTTGTGCAGATAGATCAGTTCCCGATGGTCGATACCCATCAAATGCAGAATCGTTGCATGCAGGTCGTGGACGTGCAGCCGATCTTCGACGGCATGCAGTCCGACATCGTCGGTCGTACCGTAGGCGTAACCGGACCGGACTCCTCCGCCCGACATCCACATGGTGAATCCGGTTGCATTGTGATCACGACCATCCCCCTTCTCACTCATCGGAGTCCGCCCAAACTCGCCACCCCAGAATACCAGTGTTTCATCCAGCAGCCCGCGCTGCTTCAGATCCGTCAGCAGGCCTGCCACCGGCAGATCCATCTGCCCGCACATCTTTGAATGGTTCTGTTCGATTTTGGTATGAGCGTCCCATTTATTGCCCGCACCGTGATAGCACTGGACGAATCGAACTCCGCGTTCAACCAGCCGTCGAGCCAGCAGGCAGTTGCGACCACAGGCCGCTGTGGTTTCGCGGTCCAGACCATAAAGTTGTCGAGTGGCGGCCGTTTCCTGTGACAGATCAACAGCTTCGGGAGCATGCGACTGCATCTGATAGGCGAGTTCATAGCTTCGAATGCGGGCTTCCAGATCGCTGTTGTCCGGACGGGATCTGGCATGCCTGCGGTTGAGCCGGCGAAGGAAATCGAGTTTCACACGCTGTTGTGAATCACTGATATGATCGGGCGACACCAGGTTGGCAAAAGGCGGGCCTTCCACCTGCAATGCTGTTCCCTGGTAGACCGCCGGCATGAATCCTCCACTCCAGTTGCGCGGCCCGTTGGTGATGGTGGCGGGTGTGTCCTGCATGACCACAAAGGCGGGCAGGTTTTCGTTGGTGCTGCCCAGCCCGTATGTCACCCAGCTGCCCAGCGACGGGCGTCCGGCAAACTGGCTGCCGGTATTCATCTGACACACACCGCCCGAATGATTGATTCCGTTTGTCCAGCAGGAACGAATGACGGCCAGATCATCCGCATGGTTTGCCGTATGGGGCAGCCAGTCGGAGACCCACAGACCACTTTCCCCGTGTTGTTTCCACGAACGCTGAGACGGCAACACCGGAGAATCGAATTCTCCCATGGGCGTAATAACTCGTTCAAAGCTGTCGGGAATTCGCTGTCCGGCCAGTCGCTGCAGCGCCGGTTTGGGATCAAATGTGTCTATGTGGCTGGGACCACCTTCCATGAACAAAAAGATCACACTTTTTGCCTGTGCCGCACGGGGCGCCAGTTTTGCCGTCAGGGGAGACGGCATCGATGCTGCCGTCGTATCACTGTTTATAAGACCGGCCAGCGCGAGCGCGCCAAATCCGTTCCCGCTGTTGAGCAGCATGTCACGCCGGAGAAGTCTGTCGGATTCAATCGACATAAATCAGTTCGCTGGAATTAAACAGTGTATGCAGGAACGCCACCTGAGGTTCAGCTGCCGGCGTCTCCGGATTGTTGGATCCATACGCTTTCATAAAACGTCGTGCCGACGTGATTTCGACATCCTCCGGATTACGAAAGTACAGCCGGCGATATGCCTTTTGTATAAATTGGGAGTCAGACACAGCATTCAGGGTTTCAGCCATCGCAGTGGCCCGATCGTGCACCCAGGGACTGTTCATCAGCAGAAGTGCCTGAGGCGGCGTGGTTGTTCGGTGCCGCTGACCGATACTGCGAATTCGATCAGGAAAATCAAACGTGGCCAGGAGCGGGTCGTGTTTGTTTCTCATCACGGGGCGGTAGACGGCTCGCCTGACTGTTTCCAGTTCGCCGCTGGCATAAAGGATCGTATCCACAATTTCTTCGCTCGACAGTCGCCGACAATCCATTCGCCACAGCAGTCTGTTGTCAGGATCGAGTGTTGCCCGCCGGTCACCCGGTGTCCATTGAGACGTCTGACGCCAGGTGGATGATGTCAGAATACGATGGTGCAGTTTTCTGAGACTCCAGCCATCTTCTACAAATCGGCTGGCCAGCCAGTCCAGGAGCTGCGGATGAGAAGGGAGGGTCCCGAGATGTCCAAAATCACTGCTGGTGTTCACCAGGCCGTGACCAAAGTGTTGTTGCCAGATTCGGTTTACGATCACTCGTGCGGTCAGTGGATTGGCTGGATCCGTAATCCATCCTGCCAGAGTCGATCGACGGCCGGTTGACTGCAGGCCTGTGGGAACAGCATTGATTTCTGCCGGGCCGTCGTTGAATACAGATAGAAATCCGGGCGCAATCGGTGTTTGATTCGGATCGTCCGGGATATAGGTTGGCGGAGCAACCGATCCAACATCACTGACCACGAAACTGAGCGTTGGCAGCGCGGTCGGTTTTATGGAATCGAACTTTGACAGCTGTTGGCGCAATTTCCGGCGTTTTGCTTCGGTGGCTTTGTCCAGCTGTTCGGCCAGCTTGCCGGGATGCAGCTTCATCTGACGCAGCGCCAACGAGGCAATCTGGTGTTCATAGGGAGACCGATAGGCCGGGCGGCTAAGCATCATTGCTTTGAGCCGTGGTACGAATTTGTCAAAAGGTTCCCCTGTGGCGTTCTGCAGGAGAACAGGTGTTTCGATGTTATGGATCTGCCGTCTGACAGTGTCGGTTGCTTCCAGCCATTTGCTTTGTTGATCGTGAAACTGAGTTCGGTCTGCAATATTTGCTACCGGCATGACTTCTGTGGGCTGAATGGCCTCAAAGAATGCCCGTATGCGGAAGTAATCCTGCTGAGTGATCGGATCAAATTTGTGATCATGACACCTGGCGCATTTGATTCCCTGCGCCAGAAACACATCCGCTGTGGTTTCGGTGATATCGTCCAGAATTTCGCGCCACTGGCGTTCGACGTCCGGCTGGTTTTGTTCATAAATCCCGTGACGCAGAAACATGGTGGCGATGATGGCATCCCGATTACCCGGATCCGTTTCGTCACCGGCCAGCTGTTCGACTACGAACCGGTCATAGGGCTTATCGGCGTTAAAAGAACGAATGACGTAGTCGCGGTAGAGTTTTGCGAATGGTCGTGGACCGTCGGATCGGTAACCGTCGGAATCAGCGTATCGCACGAGGTCAAGCCAGAAACGTGCCTGGTTTTCCCCGTAGGTCGGACTGTCCAGCAGCTGGTTGACCAGCATTTCGTAATCATCATCGCCGTCGACATAACGCACTGCTGACTGATCCGGTGGAAGACCGGTAACAGCAAAGTGAACACGACGGGCCAGTACGGACGGTGCGGCCTCGTTTGATGGTTCAACATCGTTCGCGCTCATTCGGTCAAAAATAAACTGATCAACCTCGTTGCGGCACCATCCGTTATCGACCACGTCGGGTACCGGCGGATCCTCAATCGGCTGATAACACCACCAGTTGCGGTCAGCGGCTGTCGACTTGCTGACGGGCTGAAGTTTCATGCCGTTCGGCCATTGCGCGCCGGCATCGATCCATGTTCTGATACCTCGCACCAGTCGTTCTTCCAGAGGTCCGTCCGGAGGCATTTCCAGTGATTCGTATCTCAATGCCTGAAGCAACAAACTTTGTTCCGGCTGACCCGGAATGACGGCCGGTCCGGAATCGCCACCGGTCAGTATCGATTCCGCTGAATCCAGTTGCAGGCCGTTTTCGTGTCTGGTTGGACCATGGCATTTGATGCAGTACTTCACCAGGACGGGGCGAACATGTGTTTCAAACAAATCCCGATCCGCCGGCAGGATGTCTTCCGCGCAGACCATCATCACATTTGATGCAAGCAGGAGTAACGCTGCAACGCTGATGCCTGGACGGCACATCAAAGCGTTCACGGGATTCTCCGGAGGAATAAATCAGTTCGGATCGCCATGTGACTGCCTGGATCAGACCTTTGTTCATTTGATCCGAACCGCACAGTATTATTACAGCGTTGGCATCAGGAATATTCGAGTAAGAATGGCACACAGAAGCCTCGCTTTTTCAAACAACCGGACTTTTCTGCCGATGTTGCAGCGTTTGTGGAATTGTGCCTGTGACTGCAGTCGGTCCCGCATGTCGACAGGCTGTATTCCGGAAAACCGGCAGTCACTGTGTCAATGAATGGTGCTGCTGTTTGACGTTAATTCTGCGTCTGGGAGCCAGACGCTTTTGCTTTTGTCAAACCCAAACGTTCGGGTCAGGCAATGATATCTTTTACGACATGCCCGTGAATATCTGTGAGACGGAAATCACGGCCGGAGTATCGGTAGGTCAGTCGTTCATGGTCCAGCCCCAGCAGGTACAGAATCGTTGCATGCAGGTCGTGGACGGTGACGATGTTTTTCACGGCCTTGAAGCCGAAGTCATCCGTTGCACCGTAGGTCATCCCGCCGCGTATTCCACCTCCGGCCATCCACATTGAAAAACCGTAATGGTTGTGATCGCGGCCGTTTCCGTTTTCCGAAACTGGTGTCCTGCCAAACTCACCACCCCACACGATGAGTGTCTCATCGAGCAAACCTCGTTGTTTCAGATCTTTCAGTAATGCCGCGATCGGCTGATCAACTTCCCGGGTGGCTTCACGAATCTTGCGGTTGATGTCACTATGATGATCCCACTGGTTGATTTCGAGCTGCACGTAGCGAACCCCACGTTCGACCAGCCTTCGGGCCAGCAGACAGCCGTCCCCAAACCATCCGTCACCATACGACTGGCGCAGCGACTCTGTCTCGCGGCTTAAATCACAGGCTTCACCGGCGGTGAACTGCATTCGGAACCCTGTTTCCATGGATCGGATTCGGGCGTCAAGCACGCCGTCGCCGGCGCGACGTTCCCGATGTCTGAGGTTAAACTGCTGCAGAAACTCAAACTGGCGAAGCTGATCTGCCGGAGTCAGCTGTGAGTTTCGCAGGTGCGCGATCATTTGTTCAGGAGTCTCCTTTGAGACATCGATTGGTGTTGCCTGGTGCTCGCCGGGCAGATAACCGTGGCGAACGTACCGTGACGGGGTCGCGGCTTTTCTCAACGACACAAAGGCAGGCAGATTCCGGTTTTCTGTTCCCAGACCGTGTGACATCCAGGCGCCGAGTGTCGGATGAATCTGATCGATTCGGCCGGAGAACATCCAGTTGCCCGCGGGAGCATGATTTGGATTGCCACCCACCATCGACCGAATCACACAGATATCATCGATGCATGCTCCAATATTCGGGAACAGGTCGCTGACTTCCAGACCGGACTGTCCGTAACGCCGAAAATCAAACGGTGAAGGCATGAGTCCCCGAGTCACCCGCTCGGTTCGCAGCTTGACCCTTTCCGGTCGCTGACCGGCATACTTCGTAATCAGCGGTTTGGGATCCAGTAAATCGATGTGTGACGGGCCACCTCTCATGAACAGAAAAATGACATGTTTGGCGCGCGGCACAAAGTGTTGTTTTGGCGGAATGCTTCCGGATGTTCGGTTTTCGGACAACAAATCGGCCAGAGCCACACCGCCGATTCCGGCACCAAGTGAACGTAGCGCTTCTCGCCGTGTACCACATGTCGGAGTATCAGAAAAAAGTGCCATTGCTAATCCACGAAAAGAAATTCATTACTGGCCAGTAGAGAATGGGCGAGCAGGTGGAGTCCGGTTTGACGTGAGGAGGCGGAAGTCAAAAGTTTTTCGGCGTTTTTCAGTTCATCACCATCCGGACGGCGCAGCAGGATTGTCTGGAACAATCGCTGTACGGAGGATGATCTGAACTTGCCATCCTTTTCAGACATCAGGGCTGAGTGCTGAAGCAGAAACGGGCTGTTGAGAAAATAAAGCTGCTGGAGTGGTGTGGTGGTCAGTACACGCCGATCGGCATGTCGTTTTCCGTCCGGGAAATCGAATAATTGTAGTACGGAAGAGTTTGTTTGGCGGCTTACTTTGCCGTAGATCGTACGTCGACGGTTTTCGTATTCGTCAAGATTTTCTGATTTGCCGAACATAGTGGTATCAAGGCGACCACAGACCGCAAGTACGGCGTCCCGCCAAATCTCAGGTTCCAGCCGCAATCGGTTCATTTTCCACAGCAGCCGATTTGACGGGTCGGCAGTGTGCCCTTTTGTTTCATCGTAACCCTGTGAGGCCTGGCGATAAGTTGCCGAAAGCATGATCTCGCGGTGCAGCCATTTTAATGACCAGTTGTGAGCCACAAAACGCCGGGCCAGGTCGTCCAGCAGCCGGGGATGCGAAGGGCGATCACCCTGCGCTCCAAAGTTACTGGGCGTGCGGACCAAAGGCTGGCCACAGTGCCATCCCCAGACCCGATTGACGATCACACGCGCGGCTAATGCCTGCGCGTCTGTGAACATAGCGTCCGCCAGTTCCAGACGTCCGCTGCCGATGTGGAACGGCCTGGGAGGGCCGTTGGAAAGCACTTCGATGAATCGCCGCCGAACAACCTTTCCGTGATTGTTTGGATTTCCTCGAATGAAAATCGGCAGATCACGTGGCTCGCCTGCACGATACTCCATCACTGTCCAGTCGGGATCCCGGCCATCGACCCATACGCCTGCATCGCGCACGGCATTGGCAATCGGCCCCGTGAAAAGCTCCCGCTGCTTCAGTGTCTCCAGAGTTTCCTGATGTCTGCGGATGAGCATTTCATAGATCTTGCCAGGACGCTGCTCGATTTTAGCAGCCGTCTGCATTTGTTCAGCGTAGTTGACACGCTGTTCATAGTCGACGATCGCTTGCCGCGTCTGGGTCAGTGCAGTTGCCTCGGCGTGACTGGTTTCGACAAGCGGCCATTCGACAAGCTGTGTGCTCGCCATCACTCCGGCCAATGCATAATAATCTTCCATACGAATCGGATCGAACTTGTGATCGTGACAGCGGGCGCAGGCCACGGTGAGTCCCAGGAGGCCACGGGTGACCGTGTCCAGCCGTTCGTCCCATTCGTCAGCAGCGATGATGGAGATGACCGGTGCCGATAATCTTGGTTCCTTGTGATAGACCGGAGAAACACCCAGGAAACCGGTTGCGGCGATCTGCTCCGGACCGAGTTCACTCATCAAATCTGCGGCGAGTTGCCGCCGCACAAATTCGTCATAGCCCGTGTCATCATTCAGCGACCGGATCACCCAGTCACGATAGGGCCAGGGGTACAGTGGTGGTCTACAGGTGTCTTCGCTGGTGGGATTGTCCTCGGCATATCTTGCAATATCGAGCCAGTGTCGGCTCCAGCGTTCCCCGTAGTGAGGGGAAGCCAGCAAACGATCGAGGAGTTGTTCGAATGCGTCTTTGCTTTTGTCCGATACAAATCGAGCGATCTGTTCTAACGTGGGAGGCAGACCGGTCAGGTCGAAGCTGACGCGTCGAATATACGTCCGTCGATCTGTCGCTGGAGCCGGGTGAAATCCGTGATCTTCCAGCTTTCGAAGTACAAATTGATCGAGTGGTCGCTTTGGCCAGTCCCGCATGTCCACGTTGGGAAGCTTCTGAAACTTCAGAGGCTGAAATGACCAAAATGTGCGTCCATGTTCGATCGATACAGATTTTTTGGGTTGTGGCGCATTGGATGAATCGTCATCCGGAAGCGGTGCCCCCATCGCGATCCATTTGCGAAGATCTTTGATTTGCCTCTCCGGCAGTTTTCCGGAGGGAGGCATGTCGCTGATTTCACCGGAATAAGAAACCGCGTCAACAAGCAGGCTCTGTTCGGGGCGGCCCGGATTAATAACGGGCCCTGAATCGCCACCGGATCGCATCGCACCTGCTGTGTCGAGTCGAAGTCCGGCCTGAATGTTTTTTGCATCGGCAGAGTGGCATTCGTAACAATGCTTCACCAGTACCGGACGAATACGCCGTTCGTAAAAGTCGAGCCCTGCCTCTTCCTCAGTACCGGATTCAGCCTGACTCAATCCAAACAGGCAGAGTAGTGGCAACGTGACCCACCAGTGCAGCCTCAGCAGGGGTGTCAGCCATTCAAATCTCATCGCTTGCGTTACCAAACTGGTGTATGCCTGTCCCTACCTCATAGCGTTTGTTACGGACGAACGCAACGAAGAACCAATTGATCTCAGGTTGGCAGTTCGAATCCTGTTCTGCGAGGGCGGTTGAGAAGCTGGTTGGCCTGGGCATCATCGGGAAAAACTTCGTTGCTGGGATCCCAGCGCAGCGATCGTCCCAATTCGCGGACGATATTAGCCAGATGGCAAACCGTTGCAGCCCCATGGCCGACCTCGATCGGCGCATTCGGCGTTTTGCGGCTGCGGATACAGTCCAGCCAGTTTTCGATATGGGGCCTTGCCACGAAACCGGCACCCTTCCATCTGGCCTGCTCCTGTGGATCCGGAGCAGGAATCAGATCGGCAGGTTCCGCGCGATAGTCGTTTCTTTTGATTAACAGTTTGCCGCGGTCACCGTAAAACACGGCATCTTCGGCATCGGGGTGAAATCGCAGTTCGACACCGTTGGCATACTGCATTGTAACCGGGCAAAACCGCATTTCGTCGGCATTGCGATTTTTTAAAGTGCCGAAAGGCAGCGTCACTTTCTTCCATCGATCAGCCAGCGAAGCACTGAGCAACTGCTTTTGCGGATGGATTTCCACCGGTCCGCCGTTGTCGATCCCCAGTGCGTAATGGACCATGTCAAGGCGATGGGCTCCCCAGTTCGTCATTCCGTGTCCTGAGTAGTCTCGCCAGAAGTCCCAGCCTCGCCAAAGCAGATTTCCGACTTTAAACTCGTCCTTGACCCACAGCCTGCGATGATGCGTTCGTACTGGTGTTGGCCCCAGGAAAAGATTCCAGTCCAGGTGGTTCGGAACCGGCTGGTCGTCCAGGTTGTCGTAGGGAATCGGTCCGGGAAAATTTGGCACATCGATCCGCGATAATGTTCCAAGACCACCATCGCGAACAAATTCACATGCGAAACGATTCACCTGCATCGTACGTTGCTGGCTGCCGACCTGAACGATGCGTTTATATCGCTTTGCTGCGTTGACCATCGCGCGGCCTTCGGCAATGGTGAGGGCCAGTGGCTTTTCCACGTACACATCCAGCAACGCCTGAAAGGCCAGCAGCGCTGCCTGTGCATGATGATGATCCGGCGTAGCGATGATGACTGCATCGAGCTTCTCCCGATCGATCATCTGTCGATAGTCCTGATAGGACGTGCAGTGTCGTGCTTCAGATTCACGAAACTGCGCCAGCGGTTTGAGGAATTTTCCCGCTGGGTGGAGGGTCTGGTCGATTCGTGACGATGAACAGTCACACAACGATACGACCCGGCCGGCCGGCGGCATGTTGGCAATCAGATATTTGCCGCGGGCGCCGGTGCCGATCACTCCAATGTGAATGCGGTCATTGGCTCCAACCCGTCCCCGGCCACCCAGTACATGCGCCGGAACAAACAGCGGCAATGCAGGCGTCACGCTCTTGCGGAGCATCTCGCGACGCGTTGATTGTTGATTTGTCTTCATAACGGGTTTTTGATCGACGGAGTTGATCTTACAGCCGGTCATTCACAGTGTTAAAGACCTAGATGATCTCTGGCCCAGGTCAGACTTGCTCTGACGTTGGTATGTTCCCGTTCGACCTGTTTCTCCGGTGACAGAGATGTGACGTACGGCAGTTCCTCTGCTGCGGATTCGTGTACCGTGCGCAGAGTGCGGGCCAGATCCCGCCCCGGGACATCTGGAAATGTGGCCCAGTACTTTTGTGTCAGTACAGGAACCTTGATTGGATCACGAGTGATCAGTTCCAGGCTGAAGTGAATGTTGGGTTTAGCGTGACGCAGGATTTTCACCATGCTTTCGAGATCAAGAAATCCCTGACCAAGTGGAATATCGCCCAGCCAGAATCCGTCGCTGGTTATTTGAACTGCCTGATCTTTGAGATGGACGGAATGTGCCCACGGGGCGAGGGCTCTGACCGTTTCGATTGGAGATTCCAAAAGAGCGAAGCTGTTGCCGGTATCGACGCAGGCTCCCACGAATTCACTGTCGATGTGTCGGAACAGAGCCACCCGTTCATCGTTGCGATGATCTTTGTGGTTTTCCACAGCCAGCGGTAAACGATGTTTTTCTGCGATTGGAGCCGCCAGTTCCAGTGAACGTCTGCCACGGGCTTCGAACTCTCGAAACGTATTCAGGGAATCGAAGTATTCATACCGACGTCCGGAAATGATCACGGTGCGGACCGCCTTTGCTCCAGCCGCAACCGCCTGCTTCATTTCCGCGTCAAACCGCTGGATGTCCTGATTGTTACGGGGAGGATTGATGATTGCTTCAATGTACATACCCGATGTTTCAGCAATTTTGCGAAGATGCTTCGCTTCCTGTGTTTTGTCCGCTCCGAGCTCGATCTGCATTCCTCCGGCTCCGAGTTCGCGACAGTAGGCCAGAAAATTCAGCGGCTCATAGAGATCAAACGATGGTTGGCTCTGCTGCACAAAGTCTCGTCGCAGTCGACAACAGTTTCTGACGAGCCCAAGGCTCGTTCTGCCGGAGTTTTCATCCGCTGCGTCTGCCCGGTTCGGCCTCATTACAGTGGCCGCTGCTGATCCGGCCAGTGCGCCCAGGGCCTGTCGACGATTGAATGTGACTCGTTTTGGCATGTGTTCTCTCCAGACAGTGACGGGACGCCTGTTACTGCAGCACGTTTGATCTGACTATTGGTGATGTCAGGCAAACAATGAGCTGCTTACCGATATGAACCCGATACTGACATCATAAATGACCGGCCGGAATTCTCAGACAAAAGCTTTGCCTTTTCAGGAAAAGTCGGCCATCTCAGCCCCTGGATATCACTGTGGTTTGAAATCGATGTTTGAATCTGATGCCGGTGATCTGTTACGGCGTCAGTTGCGTATTACCGGTCGGGCATGTTCGTCCGGTACGACGGCAGAATCAAGACGGATACCGTGGTGAGCACGGAGAACATATGAAAGGTCAGTTCCAGTGACCGCAACACGATACACGGCGTTACCTTAGATTTTCCTGGCCGGTTGATATCGGCAGCACTTACTGACTCCTGCAATGCAGCCTGCTCAGTTCTGTAATCGACCACAGGCATATCAGTTTCATTCCGGATAATATGTCTGAGACAGTTGCAGGTGAAAATTGATCGGGCGACGTAAGCGGTCCCGCTGTTTCTGGGTCAACTTTCAGGCCGGGAGCTGATATATCCGGATGGTTATTATGTTCTTTCATCTGTGTCGTTCGTCTTAACACTTCGTTCGCCGGTTGCATAAGGTGATCTGATGACCCGCAGGTATGTGGCTTTTGACATAGAGACTGCAAAGGAGGTTCCCGGCGATGATTTCAACTGGAAATCTCATCGTCCGCTGGGAATTTCCTGCATCGCTTCGCAGTCAACAGAGGATCCTGAACCTCGTGTGTGGATGACTCACAGCAGTAATAATCAACCTGCGCCTCAAATGTCCCGCGAAGACGTCACTGCGTTCGTTCAGTATCTGCTGGAAGTCTCACGTCAGGGATTAACGCCACTTTCCTGGAACGGCCTTTCATTCGATCTGGATGTTCTGGCCGAAGAGTCGGGACTTGTGGGGAGTTGCAGGGAACTTGCGACTGCTCATGTTGACATGATGTTCCACGTGGTCTGTGAGAAAGGCTTTCCGGTTTCGCTGGGGAATGCGGCGTCCGGACTCGGACTACCAGGCAAGCTGGCCGGAGTGGAAGGAATGGATGCACCGTCGCTGTGGGCTGAGGGCAGGTTCGAAACAGTTACGGAGTATGTGGCGCAGGACGTTCGCACGACGCTGGCTGTCGCACTCAAGTCGGAACAACGGAAATCGTTTGCCTGGAAAACCCGTAAGGGATCGGTGAGCTCCATGCCGCTGAGTCGCGGCTGGCTGTCGGTTGAGGAGGCTCTGAGACTGCCGTTGCCCGACACATCGTGGATGTCAGCCCCGATTTCACGGTGTGACTTTACAGCGTGGTTGTCAGGCGATGCTCTGCGCCACCAGGACCTTTGACAGGATCGCTGTCGAAATTCCGGAGCCAGGCTGTGTTCGATGGTTGTTGTGATTACTCCAGGGCCGGGTTCATACTCAATCTGTTTATCTGTGAATCTGCGGCCCGCATCATTTTCATGCTGTCGCCTGTATGATCTCTCACATGTCTGCAGTGAACCGGAGCAGCTGATACACTGCAGCTTGCAGATCCTGATGATGGTCTGTGTCACTTAGTTTTGGAAAGTCTGACGATGACCTGGGAATTCGAACTGCTTCAGCCCCCTTACGGCGATGTGAGTGAGGGACCTGTTTGGGACGGCACCTCGCTGCTGTACACTCAGATTCAGGCGTGTCGGATCATGCGCTACGATCCGCACAAAAAAAAACTGACGATCCATCGAGACAACACCAACTACGCCAACGGATTGGTGATGGATGCTGAAAAGCGGATTCTTGCGTGTGAAGGTGGCGCACGCAGGGTCGTTCGTTACGAACACAATGGAGCTGTTACTGTCCTCGTTGACTCTTTTGAAGGAGTCCCGCTGAATCTTCCCAACGACCTGGTGATCGACCCGCACGGGCGAGTCTGGTTTACGGATCCGTTTTATGAAGGTTCCGGAGGGCCGTTCAGCTACGATCGCAGCAACAGGAAATTGGATCATGATTCCGTCTATCGTCTGACGCCGAAAGACGATAGTCGCTGGACCGTCGATCGAATGACGTTTGACACCACACGTCCCAACGGGCTGCTGTTTTCGCTGGACAGCAGGACACTGTACGTTGCGCAAAGTGGGCGGCGTTCGGATGAAAAACGTGAATTGCGGGCGTATCCGGTCGAAGACGACGGCAGTCTGGGTTCATTTTCGGTACTGCACGATTTTGGTGAACACAGGGGTGTGGACGGAATGTGCCTGGACACCAGTGGCAACATCATCGCCACTGCGGGATTTGAACTGGGCGGTCCCGGCCCGTCGATTTATGTGTTTTCACCGACTGGCGAGGTTCTCCAACGACACGATGTTCCTGCGAAACGACCTACAAACTGTGCGTTTGGAGATCAAGATCTTACGGTACTGTATGTGACATCAACAGAAGGCCATCTGTTTCGCACTCAGACAGACCTTCAGGGGCTGACTCTGTTGGGCTGAGCGAAATCGATTTGACATTGGAGGTCTATGTGCTTCCTGTTTCAACGTCACAGCATGTAAGACTTAAGCAATGTCTCACGAACAGATGATTGTTTCCGGCGATGTTCTATCTCATTCCATCTCAAACACGGCCTCCACGAATCCTTCTAACCTCGATACTGTTGCTGGGTGTCCTGTCGTCAATAATCTGTGAAAACAGTTTGGCCGGGCAGGCAACGCAACCAGATTCGATTCAGACACCCCCGGGATTTCGTGTCGAGTTGCTGCATTCTGCGACGGAGGAGCAGGGGTCCTGGATCAGCATGACACTGGACGATCAAGGACGTTTCATTGTTGGCATTGATGAACAGGGAATCGCTCGTATTGCGGTCGATGGACCACGTGACTTGTCGTTCGAAATGATCAACGATTCGTTGAAGCATTGCCGTGGTGTGTTGTGGGCATACAACAGCCTGTATGTTGCAGCCACAAACAGCAGTGGGTTCTACCGTTTACAGGACACCAACGGTGATGACCGGTTTGACGACGTCCGATTGTTATGCCAGATGGACTACCGCAGTCGTTACGGCCACGGTACGAATCAAGTCGTGTTGGGACCAGATGGCATGCTCTATATCGCCAACGGAAACGATGTCTCGTTTCCCAGGCAGGTTACAGGCGACTCGGCTTATCGTGACCCGCAAAACGATTGGTTGTTGCCCAACCCCTACGACTTGGGGGAGGACAATCGTGTCGGGCATATCTTACGTACAGACGCCGACGGACGTCACTGGGAAGTCATCGCAGGAGGATTGCGGAATCAATTTGACATGGCGTTTAACGACGATGGAGAACTGTTTACCTGTGATGCCGATATGGAATGGGATGTAGGCCTGCCGTGGTACCGGCCAACACGCTTGAACCATATCGTATCAGCAGGTGAATACGGATGGCGCTGGAGAACGGGTAAATGGTCTAACTACTTCGCGGACAGTTTGCCGACAACTCTGGACACAGGCCTCGGCTCACCCACGGGAATGATTTTTGCCGCGGCTGGTCGCTTTCCGGCTAAATATCAATCGGCGCTGTTAATGGCAGACTGGCAAAACGGGCGTCTCTTAGCCGCTTATCTGACACCTCGTGGTTCCAGCTATGTGGCTCAATATGAAGTCTTTATGGAAGGAGCGCCGCTCAACGTTTGTGACATGGTTTTTGGCAATGATGGGGCCCTGTACTTCATTACCGGAGGTCGCGGATCTCAGTCGGGTTTGTATCGCGTTTCGTACACAGGGCAGGACCTGGAACCAGAACTAACGGCAGGCACAGGCTCCCCGGATGACCCACAGAGTACATACGCACGCCGGTTGCGCCACCAGTTGGAACGTTTTCACACAACGATCGATCCGAACGCAGTTGATTTCATCTGGCCGCATTTAAATAGTGAAGATCGCTGGATTCGTTTCGCTGCTCGAGTCGCTTTGGAACGCCAGGAAGTGGTCTGGTGGAAAGACAAAGCCTTACAGGAAACAGATGTCACAACTAAACTGCATGCCCTGCTGGCACTGGTCCGATCGCTGACAGAGAACCCCAAAGTGGCCATCCTTGAGGCTATGAATAGTGTGGCACTGGGGGAGCTCGAAACGGAATCGTTGCTGGTTGCCCTGCGATTGTACGCACTCACGTTCGTGCGACATGGCTCTCCTGACAAAATCACTCAGGACACACTTGCAGCGAACATGATCATTCTGTTTCCCCACGAGGACGTACGAATCAATCAGGAACTGGGAGAGCTGCTCGTCTATCTGCAGACGCCGAATATCATTCCGACGCTGCTTAACAGGATGGAAACCGCACCCACTCAGCAGGAGCAGGTCCACCATGCGATGGCGTTACGACACGTTCAGCAACCCTGGACGCCAAACCAACAACAGCGGATGACTGACTGGATTCAACGTGCCATGAGCTTCAACGGAGGGAAAATGGTAAATGTGGTCATCGATGAGATTCGCGACGACTTTCTGGACACTCTTGACAGGGATCAGCGCAAACATCGACAGAAAAAATTAGTGCGTCAACCAACCCGGGAAGATCCGAATCTGTTCAGTCTGAAAATTCATCCACATGTCCAGGACTGGAAATGGAATGATTTGCTGCCTGCACTGGACCAATGGGATTTAAGTAAACGATCATTATCTCGAGGTCGTTTGGCAGTAACAAAGACGCACTGTTTTCGTTGCCATCGAATTGGTCACGAGGGCGCTCAGGTTGGTCCTGATTTAACCGGTTTGGGAAACAGGTATACTCCGCGGAAAATTTGGGAGTCGATCGTTGATCCTTCCCGGTCAATTGATCCCAAATATCGTCAGACAACCTACTTTCTTGAGTCGGGAAAAGTTGTTACGGGTCGAACGGTGAGTGTTTCCGGAAACGAGTTGATCATCGAAACCAGTCCGCTCACAGCTGCAATGTCGAAAATCACACGAAAGAAAATCGAATCTTCCCGTCCGTCCGCGATTTCCGTCATGCCGGGCGGTCTGATAAACGTGCTGGAAAAGGAAGAGATTCTTGATCTGATCGCCTATCTGGTATCTTCGTCGAGCAGTAGAGGCGACAACGAGACAAAGTAATGGGCGTCGAGATCGTCACTTCCGCGGTCTGCTGACACCGAAGTCCAAACACAGGCTGGCTTCGAGTGAGGAGGTGGATGTGTCGAAAGGGGTGTGAGCATGAGCTGCCTGTGACCAGTCAACCCGGACAGACAGTCTCTGTTCCGGATACCTCAAGGCGGTTTCCCATGATTCGCAGCTCAGGTTTCAGATTCGGTGATTGGTGCCAGCCAGCGATCAAACACAAACGGTCCGAACGGAAGCACAGCTGCGATGATTCCTGTGATTGCGAGTCCCTTTGCCAGAGGCACTTTCTTCACAGCAAGGACAAACATTACCATGAGACATACAAACAGAAATCCATGGACCGAACCGGCAATCCGTACGGCCATCGGTATTCCGGCGAAATACTTCAGAGGCATCGCGATACCAAAAAGAATCAGTGTCGAGATTCCCTCGACCGCACCAAGCAGCCGCAGGCGTTTCAGAAACGTCAGATCGCGAGTCTTCATCGTTGCTGTGTCATTTGTCGTCTGCCTTTAGGTAGACGACTCGTAAGTGAAGGAAGGGGTGTCGATCGAACGGATCGAGGCAGCGTCGTTCGGATTTGGGACTGTCGATCAGTCTACATCCCCTGCATGTCACAGCGAAACATTGCCGACGGAGTTCGTAACGGCTGTGACGTTTTTCTGGGCGTTGCGGGGGCACTGATGCGGCCTGCCGACACAGTTCCGGCTGATACCGAAATTTAAGCGAGGGGTGGCCGCGAGCATCCATCGTTTGGGAGGCTTGAGACGGGCTGCAGGTATTGATGCGATCAACAGTTGAAAGTGGGACGCCAGACTGAAATGACAGGCTTTAGTGGCGGACTCTTACCATTACGCATGCCTGTCCATAGCACCCGTCATAGTCCCGGAACACCGGTCGGGGCAACTTGAATTTGGCTACCGTCATGCCATACCAAAGCTGGATCGAAGAGAGAAAGGCGGCTTCCCTGCCAAACAGCCATCCATGGTAGCTTCTTAGAGCAACCGTGCCGCCGGGCGGGTACGTGTTGAGCGAACAAGCGTGCCTTTCTCTCTTTCGATCCGTTCTGCATCCGTCACGTCTGAGATCTCTTGGAAACAGCCGCTGTAAAACTGCGGCTGTGCCGATCATCATTCGGTAAGGTTCTTAAAAAGGTTCCCGAATTCAGGCATTTCATCACGCAAAACATCCATCCATATAACCGGGTTCCAGATCTCCACACAGATCACCGCTCCCACGACGACCACGTCTTCTCCTGCGTTGACTCCCAGGAACTGTCGGAATCCCTCCGGGATCAGAAGTCGGGAACGTCGCGCCAAACTGACTTCCTGATGACGTGTTGACAGCAATCGGCCCAGACGCTGGACATCTCCCCAACGTTGTTCCATTCGACCGGCATCAATCTTTTGCCTGAGCAGACTGACACCGCTTTCAAGTCGCTTTTGCCATTCTTTGACGGGCCACAAACTCAAACAGCCCGCCTGTTCCTTTGCCACCACCAGTGTCCCGGTTTCGGTTGAGACGGCCTCGGCAAAGTCTTGGGGCAACGTTAGACGAAACCGCTCGTCAATCGTGCGTTTGATTTCACCCGTCAGAAACATAGAGCTGCCGATAAATCGGAATGTTCTCGATAACGATTCCGTTCTAATGGGCGTTGTTTCCACTTTCAACCGGATTTCAAAGAACTTGTGGGGCATAAAACCCACAAGTGGAAAATATGAGGGTTTTGTGGACCAGACAACCGTTTACGATCCGAATTCCTGGATTTGGACGGAAATGATGATCGGATCAGAAGGAACCCGACAGCGATCGCACCGGTTCCGGAGGCGAATCGCGGTGACCGCATCGTCAGCAGTCTGTGAGATTCTGTCCGCAAGAGCGAAGCGGCAAGGTAAGGTCTGCGGGCATTCCTGAATGTTGCATCTGGGTAAGATCCAACGTTCGAGGTTCGAAAAACAAACAATCTTCGGCCATATCTTGGGCTAGTTCACAAGTTCTTCTCACACCGCGTGATAGGTTTGAGATGTCAAAATGAGTTGTCGTTCCGTACGGCTGGTCATGTGCCGAGGCCATCATGAAGAACTTAAAACCATTTATTCTGGGGTCCATTGCCGGTTGCGGGATGATGTTTGTGGCACTGCAATATCACCTTGTACGTTCGCAGGAGGGATTCCAGTTGATTCCCCGGGCTCCTCAGGCGGCCCTGGGTTTGGCATGGGCGGATGTTCGGGAATGGGACATACAAAAATGGTCGGATCGTCCGGAGCTCGCACGTGCGGCGGTGTCTCACGGTTCTTCCGGCCTGATTTCAGAATCCGTTGCCGGTGAAATCAAGAATTCTCTGGAGACTGATTCCGGCACAGTCGGTCATTTGCGGTCACTGCTGAATGGTTCATTGTCTGTTGATTTCGATGCTCCGGTGTTCGGCCCCGAGGATCCTCCGGAATTTGGCAACATTCAGGAAGACCGTCTGGCCATTCCGTTTCCGGATGAGGCAGCCAGCCCGCGGTGGGAGGAGTCACTGACTGATCAGGCAGACTATGAGGATTCCTGGTCAGACGTTGGCGATCATACCTGGAGTCGCTCAGATGAGTCCGGTCCCGAGTTCAATTCGGGCTTCAGCCAATCGGATGAATACGAATCATCAGACAGCAGACGTCCATGGCCCCGCGACGGGTATGTGGATGACGAGCAATCGTATGAATCCGGTGAATGGTCGGAAAGCAATCCGTTTTCCGTTCCGGACCCGTCATGGGACTCCGCGTCTCTTAGTCATAAGAGGCCACGGTCAACTGACACCCAGGAAGCACGCTTGCGGCAAACGACGACGCTTGAAGATCTGTTGTTTGAGGAGCGGGAAGAGACTGTGTCTGTCCAGTCTGTGGAGGATTCCGAATTCAATTCTGTGACGCGTGCACTTGATTCGCGTGCTGCCCGCTCTTTGAATCGAGTTGACAACAGATTTCCTGATCATGCTGACAGTCACAGCAGGAGCGGTGAGATACGGCAGAGAAAGAGATCCGAATCCTCGTATCCACGAGCCGGTGACGCCCGCGAACGACGTGCACCAAATGCGATTCGTGCCTTACGAGAAGGCTATGATCCGTTTCGGAACTGATCCGCGGAAGAAACGGCGTTGTTTGGACTTGCCTGCAACGGCACCGGCCTCGGTCACGAGTGACAGAGGCCGAGGAATCGAAGTTCTTGACAACATTCACAACGGGGTTGCCGACTGACGGGCCCTGACCGGCGGGTGATGCCCCGTACTGGATCAGCCGGCGCGGGGACCTGCTTCTTCACGTCCAGTACGCCGACCGACAGCTGGTTTCGTCATTCCGGTCTTTCGAAGCCCCACAGAGCGGCTGCATTCAGACCGAGAATCTTTTCGCCGTCTTCACTGCTGAAGAACGGAATTTCGTGCCGAATCAGATCAATCTCTTTGTCCAGTGTCGGTCTGCTGTAATCGGCGCGGGCGGCACCTGGATATCCGGTTCCAAACAGAAGTCGATCCGGGCCGAATGTTTCGTAAAGACGTTTGATAACCGGCCATGCGTCCGAAAATGGATATTTCCCGGACTTTGACACCGATGCCAACTCCGAAACCTTGACCCGCACACTCGGATATTGCGCCATGGCAAGCAGACGTTTTATATTCGGTTCAGGATCTTCAGCACCCAGATCCAGTTGACTGAAATGGTCAATAATCACCGGCACATCCGGATAGGCTTTAACCATGACTGCTAGTTTCCGCAATTGTGTCGGTGCGATGAAATAATTGAAGACCGCTCCAAGATCGGCGGCTGTCCTCCACAAACGATGTGTGTCAGCAGAGTTGATCCAGCCATCTCCGCCGTGATTCCCGTTTTGGTAGTAAATCGCGCTAAACCGCATTCCGTGCAGTCCATGCTCCTTCATCCAGAACCGAAGTTTGTCTGCGACGTTTGGGTCTGTCGGGTCGATGAGTCCGTGAGCTTTCAGTCGATCGGGATGCTGTTTGACACAGTCAGCGATGTAGGTGTTGTCCCAGCCGTGATAGATGACCTGAACGAGGACAGCGTGGGTACACCCGTGACGATCCATATCTTCGATTAACATTTCGACCGTGGCTTCGTGGGGAGGCCCATCGAACGTGTTTCCGTATGGATAAGGAAAAGGGTAAAGGGGTGAATCTTTCCTGGCCCAGACATGCATGTGGGTGTCGATGACAGGTTGCGCGGGGGTGTTGTTCTGACCGTTTTGCCTGCCACGGGTCGTTGAGGTCGAATAGAGACCAGCTGCCGCTGTTACCTGTGCGGCCGAACGCAAAAAACTGCGTCGATCTGCAATTCGCTGCATCATTGATGTTCCATATGTGGATTGCGGATTGGTATTCATTCCAGGGATTCCAAAGGTGGCTTGGTTACACGGACTTCCATCCTAACAGGAACCGGAACACCAGGTCACACGAGATACCTGATGCCAGCGTGCCGGCGCAGATCACCACCGACCGACCAGATCATTGCCAGGGTTAAACAGCATCAAGATGTTGCAGGTTTATCAGGAGTTCTTTGATTTCCTGTTCGCAGCGTGTCCCCTCTGGGATCCGGTCATTCCAGCAAGGCCGTGACTCCCGGAGCCGTCGTGGAGAATCGAAAATTTACGGCTGTGTCGCCGAATATTATGCACCGAGGGTTGTCTTTTTCGAGTTCGCCGGTCAGCACCAGAAAGAGAAACGAGTCTCAAAGTCCATAAGCAGGACTACCGGAATGAGAGAACCTGGAGCCGAAATTGTCGACTAAGAACAGGACAGAAGTGTGAAATCCGGCCGGCAGAAAACCAGATCCATGTGACCGGGTGTATGAGATTCAGCAGCCGCCGCTTGTTCCGGCTGCCGTCTCGGTGACCGGCTATTCACGGGTTCAAAGACCATTGATTGTGCTGCCGGGACACTTGTTGATTAACCGTGCGATTTAGGCAGCGCAGCCCCTTCCTTTTGTTTTCGTTACAGACTCGATGTTAAGTAAGGTTAACACCCTGCTTAACATTGTTGTCAAGAACATGATCATTCCTCAAGCCATCTTCTTGCACCTGAGGACGGTGCGGTCCGCCATAAATGTCTGAGAAATAATATGTTATGTTGAATTTCCGTATGTGCTGGTTGTAGGGGCCGCATGGCTGGTACGGATAATGCCTTTGTTTTGGGTTGTTGTGGCAGAAGCGATTTTGTGGTTTCCATCAGTTGCAATGTCTGCCGCTGGTGACTGAGATCATCGGCAAGGACATTCGGATCTGTTTGCTAAAGCTGAGTCGCTGTCTGCCTCTGATGCTCCGACCGGGCATGGGGCATTTCACATCAGAAGTCTCCCGTGTGCGACCGGAGGCGTGGTTTATTGAGGTTGAGATCGGCCAGGTTCGGGAATTTGTGATTCACCGTGCTTCATGATCTCATCATTTGAATGAAAAGGGGCCATGATCCTGTTCGCCAGCCAGCAACAGCCAGCCTTTCAGACTGTGTCATCTCTCGGAGAACGTGGTTGCAGGACATCCGTCCTGAAGCCTGATGGTCACTTCATGGAGTTCCATCACAATGGTCAGCTGATCAGGGTGTTTGCTGGGCCTTCCGGTGGAACCGTTTCAGCGAATTTGACCTGTGACGATGGTTCTGCGCTGTCGAATACAATCGCTGCAGAGCTTGTCAGAGCCATCGGAGTCAAGGACTCCTACACATGTGCACACAGTGACCGTGTTGCTCAGTTTGCGTACCTCACGGCGCAGACGCTGCATTTGGATGACATCGAATGCGAACGCATTCACCTGGCGGGACTTCTGCACGATATAGGCAAGGTTGGTATCTCCGACGAGATTCTCAGGAAGACATCTGCCGTCACCGAGTCTGAGATGCAAAAAATCCGCCAGCATCCGGTGATTGGCTCTGAGATTCTGCTGCAGTTGCCTGGCTTCGAATGCATAGTGCCAGGAGTTCTGCATCATCATGAATCCTTTGACGGTACCGGATATCCTGATGGACTCAGCGGTACTTCGATTCCACTGTCCTCCCGTATTCTTGCAGTGGCAGATTCATGGGACGCAATGACAAGTGACCGATCTTATCGACGAGCGATGTCAGCTGATCGGGCAGCGTGTATTCTGCAGGAAGGTGCCGGACAGCAGTGGGATCCGCAGTGTGTAGACGCATTTTTGAAATGTGTGAATGCTGTCGACGTCCGGGACGGACACTGCCAATTCCAGGGCTTTGTTTCACGCACGGTGTGGAGTACCCCGGTGGGCTCTGTGTCTGCATAATCACATCAGTGCAGATATAATGCAGCGATGCATGCCTGTTAAATGCCTCTGTCAGGCTGTCTGGGTTCTTGTGGTGCTGTTGGCGGTTGTTTCAGACCGGCATTATGTCTGGCAAAAGTGAGTGGTGAGAACCGACCATCGCCGTTGCTGATTTTATGGTTCTGACGACCACACCACTGGTGTTGGCAGGAGAGAATCTGGGACCGTCGTCAGTTGCTGCCGGTTTTTAAGTGATCAGTCCGGACAGCCACAATGGAAGTCAACCACGCTGCTGCGGTACCACGAATACCTGGTTTGACGGGAATCACGAGGAGAACCCCTCTGGGATCCGGAGACTGTACAGCGTGGTCAGATCCATCCTCTGTCTGTTCAGGCACAGCGCGGGTCGCCGTGTTTCCAGCGATTGAATGCAACGTCTTCCGAACGAGCCAGTTCATGTCGCGTCTGTCGCCAGGATTCGGCCCACGCTTCGGAGCTGACCTGTTCCGAAGCCGGATTGGACTGGCTGCGGGCAACGAAGCCGGGAAACCAGCGTCGTCCGGTTGCCTGTCCGATCGGCTGGTAGCGCAGATCGAAACTCCAGCGGATTTCATTGCTGTGGTTGACCAGGCCACTGTGTTGTGTCTGACGGTGCATGAACAGGACGTCGCCGGGATCCATTGGCAACGGCACATTCTTTTCTGACAATCGGTTTTCCGGGATACACACCTGGTTGAACGTCAGCGGATTGGGACTGCGGCAGTGCAGGGCCAGACCATCGTGATGGCTGCCCGGTACGACCGCCATACAACCGTTTTCCACGGTGGATCTTGTGATCGGCAACCATACGGTCAGCATTTCGGTATTGTCAGCATCGTCGGTCACAACACCCAGATCCTGATGCCATGCAACCTGCGCTGTGAGTCCTGTGCGGGATGGTTCGGGCAGCAAATGTTCGGGGAGTTTGATACGTGTGTGCTGAACGGGGTTCGAATAGATCTCGGGGCCGACAAACTGCTCTACGGCATCCAGGAGTCGGGGACTGCGCAGTAAATTAAACACTGCCGGACCGTTGTGGATTGGTGTTTCATCAGTGATGTCTGCCTGCGGCAGTGAGATATCAAAGTGCTGATCGTAGGCCGGCTCAGCTTCGATCACGATTTTCAGCAGCCGTTCGCAAAACGGCAGGTGATCGTACGTTGACCTCAGCCGTCCCTCGGCCAGCCACTGGCCGGCCAGTCGATCCAGCACTGCAGAATATTCGCGGATCACGGGGGCGATATCGAGTTCAACATCCAGCAGTCCGCGAACTACGACATAGCCATCCGTGTCAAATTTTTTGAAGACAGACGACTCAATCATCCACAACAACTCCAGTTCGATTGACAGCGATTCGATGGGCCCGTCGCACGGGATTGGCACGAGCGCGCGCCTTTGCCGGTTGACTCAACGTTGACTTCAACAGGAATCCCGACGTTGTGTTGCTTTGTATTGAACGCTGCACACCGCGACCTTACCAGAATATCACAAGATTCAACAACAGTACCACACAAATCACCAGCGTAGTCCACACGCTGGTACGTTGAAACCATTTCAGCCCCTCCGACGGCACCTCGAACGGGAACTCCGGTGCTTCCGATATCTGTATCCGTGACGAATCCAGCCAACCTCCTGCAGATTCCATTTCCCTGTCATCATGATGTTTCGAATGAGCACGGAACATCATTGCACCAACATCCTCAGGAGATGCCCAGCCATGCCACATGCTGGTGATGATCATTGCCGTGAACGTTATTCCACAGCTCCACAGATAACCCTGGAACGTGCCTGTCCACCACACCGGCAGTGGACTGTCGAACAGTGTGACCGTGAGGGGGTCCGCGAAACGCGTGAGGCCGATCACGATGCCAACGCAAAGTCCCACTGCACCGGAAGAACGGGACACGCGTGTCAATACGCCCATCAGGTACACGGTGAGCAGCGGCATGACGGCGACACCCACCAAACGGAGATAGAATGCCACCATCCCGCCTTGCAGGAACGGGATATACACGAATGACAGCCCGATCACAGCAAACGTGACACATCGCGAGATCTGGACATAGTGTCGGTCGCTGGCCTGCCGCACCATGAATCGCGCATAGACGTCACGGGTAAAGACCGAAGCGAGTGCTGAGCCGATGGAATCGTAGGTTGAAATTCCGCCGGCCAGCAGCCCGGCGACTACGATCGCAGTCAGTAGATCACCCATCGGAAACAGATACTGCTGGACAAGCAATGGAAAGATGCTGTCGCCGGTTTCAAGATCCGGGACCAGGGCCCGGCCCATGACGCCCAGAGTGATGTTGAACCAAAGTACAAATGCAGTCACTGCTGCAGCCGCTGCGGCCGCCATTCGCATGTCCCACTTCGACCGTGACGCAAGCATCCGCATCGCCTGTGACTGGTTAATTACGCAGTAGGATGTCATCACCAGAACAAACCCGACCACCACCATCCATGCCGGCGTATTTGGTTCTGTCACACCGCCCACGTGTGTCATGGCGTGTGCCTGTTCAGCAGTGATTCGTCCTGACTCAGTGTGTTCCGTCAGTTTCGCTTCGATCCCCGACCATCCGCCCACATGGCTCCATACGGTCCACCACAGAATGATTGCGGCCACCAGCATCACAACGGACTGCAGTGAATCGGTAACCGCGACAGACTTCAGTCCACCCATCGCAGTGTAAGCTGCGGCTGCTATCGCGATTCCGGTCACCAGCCACCACGTATCCTGTTCCCAGCCGGTCAGCATGTCAAAAGTCAGATACAACGAGAAAGCAACATTCCCCAGAACGTTGGTTCGAGTCTGCAGCTGAATGAAGACCGCGATCACTCGTGCTGTTGGTCCGAATCGGTATTCAAGATATTCGCAGTTGGTGAACATTCCGCTGCGGTACATCGGTACCAGCACCACCCATGTCATGACCATCCAGCCGACGGTCATTCCAATCCACCATGCTGAGATGTACGGCATGCCCTGCTGATAGGCGGCACCAGCCACAGCCACGTAATCGCCGCTGTCCACGGCTGTTGCAAACATCGACAACCCGACCATCCACCACGGCAGTCCGCGTGCGGCCAGAAACCAGTCGACAGACTCATGGGTTTCGCGGGCTTTCCACAGGCCGAACAGAATGATGGCGGCATTGATGCCGATTACGAGCATCCATCCAAAGGCGGTCAATTTTGACTCCTGTCGTCTGTGCCAGTCATGTGTTCGTGCTCAAGTTCGTGGGAAGCAAACGTATTGCTGTCCTACGAATCCGGTACCAAACCAGTATGGCAGTATTCGTTCCCAAGTTGAATTCTGCAGATTCATTCTTCGCTGCAGTACCCGGACAAGGGCAGTGTCCCTGATCCATTTCCAGCGGTCGCATGGAAGCACGCGAGCTGCTTCCGCCGGTCGCTCTGCAGTATATGCGCACCATCACGCACATATGCGACTCTAAATGATCAAACGCGACATGCGGACAGAAGTCCGATTTTTCAGCCGATGCTGTCGTGTCTACGGATCAAAATTAGATATCCAGAACGAAACTCAGTCTGATGTTTCGGGTTGTTTCAGGCTCGACAGATATGCCAACAGGTCCGCGACCTGGTTCGATGTCATGTCACGCAGCAGCAGTTCCGGCATCATGGACTGCTGTTGTTGAACCAGCTCTTCGACGTTGTCGGCAACGATCGTCGTCAGCTTGCCTTTCGTATCTTTCAGGACAACTTCGCGATCATCTTTTTTTAGCAGAAGGCCGGTGGCCACCAGACCATCAACCGTCTGTACCAGATACATACGGTACTTCGGATCGATTTCACGGGACGGATTAAGAATCGTGTCGAGTAGCCGGCTGCGTTCCTTATATTTTGAAGCAATTCCGCTTAGATCAGGCCCGACTTCGGTGCCATGGCCGTTGATCCTGTGACAGTTCCGACACTGCACACCGGCTGCTTTCAGATACAGCATTTCGCCACGGTCTTTGTCGCCGGTCAGGGACAGGATTTCGTCCGGTCGAATCACATTTCCAAGTCGTTTCGGCCGCAAATCCTCCGGTAAAAATCGCTCAAACAGATCACGGATATGAGAGGCTGAACTGTCTGCCGCACGTTCGATGACTTCGATTCGAATGGCAGGATGAATTGAATCAGAATCCGTCACACGCATCAGGTCAATGGCACTGGTTGTTGTCGCCAGCAGCTCGTCAATGTGGGCGGTTCGTGCTTCGGCAGACGTGTGTTCGTTTAGTAATTCAGCCATACTTTCAGCTGAATTCCCTGCTTCCGACGGCTGGAGTCCCGAGATCCAGTCATGAATCAGGTTCAGTCCCTCCTGATCGACCACAGCGGATCCCAGTCTTGGCATGCGTCCCGGTCCCAGTTTTGCCATCCGATAGAACAGCACGCTGCGGTTCGAATCGCCTGGTGCAAGCATGCGGGCATCAGGAATGTAGAATCCACCATGCCGCGGGCGTTCGTCGCTGATTCCCATTTCGCCGTGACTTAATGAGGCGAGTAAGCGGAATTCGCCGTTACCGCCGCCCCATTTGCGGTGACAGTGTGAACAGTTGGCGTGCAGATAAGAACGGGCGCGCAGCGCAACATCAGAGTCGGGATCCCGATAATTCTCCAGAGACGGCAGTTCGTCCGGCTGTTCGGGGAGATCGTCAGTGAACAGACCAAGTCCTGCAAAGACCTTCAGCTGGTTTTCCGCAGAGTCTCCGTATTTCATATCACGGTTTATCTGCAGCGTGTTAATGCCCAGGACGTATTTTGCCGCCATGTTATGGCATACCGTACATTCTGCCCTGCCGGGAAAATGCCACGTCTGAATTCGTTGGGTTTTCGGTGCAGCCGGATCACCAATCAACAGTTCAACGTCTTTTCCGGAAGGATCTTCCAGCAGGACAGCGTCGGTCTGCTGATCATTCCATATATAGGTATAGCCTCGCCACAACTGATCGCCGACGGTTTCGCTTCCCACAAGTTTTTCGTAATGCAGCAGGCGTGTTTCCAGTCGGCGCCGACTGTCCGGGTTCCCCGGCTGCATCTCCATGGTAATCGTCTCCATCGCGACCGTGCCGTCCGGAAATTTCCAGCCGTGTGGAGCGCCCGGTGCAGGTTGAGGGTAGGTAATCCCATCGAATTCAATTTTTGATTGACCGGGCAAGGCCAGATATCGCTGCTTTGTCGCGCCGTCTGCCCACTGAGGCGCATTGACGTCGTAAGGAATCACCCCTGGCGATACCCGGTGGTCGCGGACAGAATCGAAAAGTCCGGTTTCGCTGAGCCGACGTGGGAAATCCACCGTCTGAATGGCAGCGGGACTGGCCTCCAGCCGGTTAATCAGTCCGCTCATGTGGTCAACCAGGAACAGTTCACCCGAGTTATCTTCGCCAAACCCCACCAGACGTAGTGCTGAATCGACAAGCTCGCGATGTTCGGTCACTTTTTCATTGTCACGGTCATATCGAAACATCCAGATCTTGCCTGTGTCGTAATCACCATAGATGTAAGCGCCCGTGAGTTCGGGCAGCCTGGTTCCGTGGTAGACAAAACCTCCGGTGATGGATCGAAATTCGGTGTGATTGTGTTCGACGATCGGCGAAATAAACGGCGTCGGACCACGTTTACGTTCAGGCCGAAACACGTGACCTCCTTCCATAACGCTCCAGCCGTAGTTACCTCCTCGCTCAATGACAAAAACCTGCTCCCACAGGTCCTGCCCCACATTACCGGTCCACAGGTCCCCCGTATTTCGGTCGAACGTAAACTTCCAGGGTTGTCGGAGTCCATACGCCCAGATTTCCGGTCGTGCGTTGTCCATGTCGACAAACGGATTATCAGGGGGAATCGAATACGGTTGCGCGGTACCTGGACGATCGACGTCGATCCTTAACATCGCGCCGGAAACATTGGAAAGATCCTGGCCGGTCCGCAACTGGTCGGCGATACCACTTGAATCACCTGTTGCAAGATAGAGGTACCCGTCCGGACCAAACTTAATACAGCCGCCGTTGTGACCACCCGACCGCCACTCGAAAATGACTGTTTCAGAAGCAGGATCAATCGTTGGTGGATTACGTTTTGCCAGTTTAAAACGAGACACACGAGTTCCCCGGAGATCTTCGTCAGCAGGATCAGCTACCAGAATGGTGACGAACACATAACCGTTCGACCGGAACTGCGGATGAATTGCGAGTCCATATAGCGTTTTGCCTGTGAGATCGAGTGCCACATCCGCGGAATCTGCTGCGGGATCGTTTTCAAACGAAATGATGCGCCCTGCCTGTTCCGCAACGAAGAACCGGTTGGAACCCGGAGCGGATGTCATGGCCAGAGGTTCGGTCAGTTTGATGTTCGGAAATGCATTGACTGTGCGATACGGCGACGGAGGATCCGGAGTGCCTGTTACTCGCGACGTCTTCCAGAGCACCCGTTTTTCGGTGCTGAATGACGAATGGTCCTGCGCAACCAGGGATCCACACACCAGGAGAGAGAAGAGGACGGCCCACAGACTGAGTTGATGTGTTTGACGACTCATGTGATCTTTCCTGAAGACTTTTGTTCTATCAACAACTTTCAACACATGTCGCGATCCGTACCTGTCGGCTGCGTGAGGCCGTTCTGCCTGTCACCAGCGGCGACCGCGTACGATCTGCTCAGTTGTGTATTAGACCGGTCAGCAAGAGACATCCGAATTGTCGACAAGCCTCGGTGCAAATTCAAACCGCGATCGCAGACTTTTTACGATCCCGCTGGTGACGCCGTGTTCGTGAGTAAATACAACGGTTCCGAATTCAGCGGTCATTGGCGGATGTTTCAGTGCCGCGGTGAGGAACCCTGCCTGGAAACACCAGACTGCAGAGCCATCCCACGACGAGTGTCGGCACGCAGGTAAAAGCACCGTACCACCAGTGTGATACTTCGGTTTCGCTCCAGATGATCATTAATACAGAAGCTCCGGCGACGAACCCGGTCCATGCGCCGATGCTGTTTGCTTTTCTGCACCACATTGCCAGCAGAAATAATCCAAGCATCGGACCGAAGAGGGCACCACTGATTTTGATAACGATGTCGAATACGTTCCTGCCAAGGACGGGCACGAGCAGTGATGCAACAATCGTAAGCAGCCCAAAGCCGGTACAGAGCCATCGGCTGAACCTCACGCCGGGATGCCGTCCCTGCATCCAGTCAATGACGATGGTTAAGGTCAAACTGTTGATTCCGCTGTCAATACTGCTCATTGCTGCGGCAAACAGACCTGCCACAAGCAGCCCCGTCAAACCGAACCGGGAAATTTCTGTCACGACAAAAACCGGCAGAAGCTGATCTTCACTGTTAAGCGGTGGAAATCCTGACGCTCCAGGTTGATGGTAGAACACGAACAATACTGTTCCAACGATGAAAAACAGCAGGCAGATTGTGGCCGACATGACGGCATTGACGACTACACATCGTCGTGCGGCAGCAATAGTAGGGAGTGAGACGAACCGCTGGACCGTTCCCAGAGAGATCGCCTTGGCCGGCAGATAGACAAAGATTCCGAAGGCTGCGGCGGAAAAGAAATTGGCTCGATGGGTCAGATCGAATCGCATATCGAACATCCGGAACTTTTGTTCGGACGTTCCCACCTGCCAGACCGTGTCCCATCCTCCGTCGATCTTTGCGACTGCCATCAGCAGAACTACGGTCATCCCTCCGCCCAGCGTGATCGCCTGCAGCACGTCGGTCCAGATGACGGCTTTGACACCGCCTAGAGCCGTATACAAAGTCGCCAGCAACCCCACGCCAATCAACGTCAATCGGAGTTGATCAGGTGACAAATCGAGTACCGCCTGCAGGATGACTCCCACCGCATACAACATGCTGCCCATCCAGCCAATGGTGTAAACAATGGACAGGGCACTGCACAGGCGACGAACCGAACGATCGAATCGCAGTTCCATGTACTCGTAGGGGCTGGTGACCTGCAGACGGTGGTACAGCGGGACAAACCAAATCCATACAATCGGTGATACGAACAGCGGGATATAGAGTATCGCCAGATAGAGATGGTAATCCTCAAACGCCGCTTCGCGCGGCAGTCCGACGAATGACAGCGAACTGAAGGTGGTGGCGAACAGCGAAAGGCCGACCGGCAGCCAGTTCATGGCCCGGCCGCCAAGGAAATAATCTTCATTGGAACGCTGTTCGCCGGCAAATTTCAAACCCAGTGCAAGCACGACGACGAGGTACAGCACAAACAGGGTCCAGTCGAGCGTCGTCAGGGAAGCTGCCATGCTGACCATTCGTTCTTATCGGTGGACAGATCGAGTTCGGATTGAATCGGGAGAAGCGTCTGCTTCTGTCACCACTTTGTTAACTCACCAGGGCAGGTCTGGATTTCCAGAATCCGGTGGCCTGTTCAAACGCGTGCGCCAGTTGCAGCACACCAAATTCATCGTGATGTCGTCCGACAATTTGCACTCCGACCGGCAACCCGTCATCGGTAAATCCTGCCGGGACGGAGATGGCAGGCAGTCCGGTGACAGTGATGTAGTAACACGACTTCATCCAGTCGATGTAGGTTTCCATGTCGGTCCCTGCGATCTGAGTCGGATACTCGGTATCGATATCAAATGGCGGCACCTGACTGACGGGCATCACGAGGTATTCACAGTGTTCCATAAATTTTCGTACACGATGATAAAGTGCTGTATGTTTTCGTTCAGCCCGTCCGATTTGCGGCCCTGTTAATTCCTTCCCACGTTCTACATTCCAAATCACTGAGTCTTTGATTTGATCCCGCCGGGTTTCCAGTAATTCGTTGAGTTTGAGTTCCATGGCCCATGCTCGCCAGACTTTGAAGACTTCGTCGGCGTCGCTGAAATCGGGCTGATCATCTGTGAGGACACAGCCCAGATCTTCAAACACGTTTTTCCGGGCATCCAGTACGTGAGTGACTCGGGGATCGACAGGCAGACCGCCCAGATCTCTACTCCACGCCACGCGAATTCCGTCGAAATTTCTGTGGAGTGACCGACGAAAAATTTCACCTGGGTCAGTCAGGGAGATGGGGGCCCGAGGATCGGGACCGGCGATGGCGCTCAACATCAGGGCCGTGTCCTCCACTGTACGAGCCATCGGGCCCTGGACGGAGATGGGAAACCAGGCCACGTCGGTGGGCCAGAAAGGCACCCTGCCTGGAGCTGTCCGAAACCCCACCACATTACAGAAATTGGCCGGATTTCTCAGTGACCCTCCGGTGTCACTTCCATCAGCGATCGGCACCATACCGCAGGCCAGTGCCACCGCTGCACCACCGCTGCTGCCGCCGCATGTTTTGGATGTATCATACGGATTCAGTGTGGTTCCGAAAATTTTGTTGAACGTGTGAGACCCGGCTCCGAATTCCGGTACATTCGTTTTGCCCACCATGATTGCGCCCGCATCGCGCAACCGTTCAATAATCAGGCCATCTTCATCCGGAATGTGATCGGCATAGATCGGTGAACCCAGGGTTGTCCGAACGCCTTTAGTCGGAACAAGATCCTTGTGTGCGACAGGAAGGCCGTGCAGAGGACCGATCGGTTGCCCCTGCGTGAGGGCCACATCAGCTTTTTTCGCCTGTTCCAGGGCTTCGTCGGCGACGATGGTGACGATGGCATTCACTTTGGAATTGATGCGTTCGATCTGTGTGAGATGTGCCTGCATCACTTCCAGACAGGACAGCTGCTTCGACCGAATCTTTTCAGCCAGATCCGTCGCCGTAAGAAAACATATCTCGGATGTCAACGTTACCTGCCCCTCTCAGCATTTCAATTGTCGGACTCTGCACCCTGTTTATCATCCCATCAGTTTTCCCACGACAGTGCCACCGACATGGGTCAGTCGAATGTCAAAACTGCCGAATCGTTTCGAGAGCTGAAGACGATTCAGGCCAAATAAATGCAGCAGTATTGCGTGGAAATTGTTGATGCGCTCAGGGTCCTCGACGGGTGCCCAGCGGATTGCATCGGTGCGACCTGCAACCTGGCCACCTTTAATGCCACGACCAGCATTCTACTCGGTCCCGAAGTCGGCCAGGATGGATGTACCTGCTTTCACTCGGTCGCCGAGTTGAGTGTGGATCGTGAGACACGCTTCTTTTGGCAGGACCAGTTCGGTTCGCGACCCGAGTTTGATCATGCCGAATTGCTCACCCCGCTTCAGATCATCACCAGGCTTGAGCCAGCAGACAATACGCCGGGCAATCGCACCGGTGATCTGACGAACTACGATTCCACGATGATGGCCGTCATCGGTTTCTATCATGACTGCGAGCTGCTCATTCTCTCGCGCAGATTCGGGACGCAGTGCATTGAGGTATTTGCCTGATCGGTAAGCCAGTCCGATCACCCGTCCAGATACGGGGGCTCGATTAATATGAACGTTAAAGATGGACAGAAAAATTCCGATTTTCACCGCCGGTCCGCCCACGTGGTCGTCGTTGTCCAGTTCTTCGATGTCCACAATCTTTCCATCGGCGGGTGAAATCACCAGACCGGGTGCTGCAGGAGCCTCACGCGGTGGATCTCGAAAGAACCATGCAATCAGGCCGGCAATCACCAGAAGTACGGCACTCGCAAACCAGGCAATGAGTTGAACAGTGCCTGTTGAGACTGATCCTGCCCATGCGAATACCAGACCAGCCACAGTGAAGCCGCCTCCAATAACCAGCAGTTCAGCCAGTCCGACACGGGCGAATGGAATTCTGTCACGCCAGCGAAACGGGTCGTCGGCGGAATCCCAGTACCAGCCACCCTGATTTCGGTGAAATTTCAGGTCACGGGAATCCAGTACGTCGTGGGGACACGGATTAAAATCACCTTGGCGCAGTGACTCCATACGCTGCACCCATCCACGACGAAATAATTTTAACCACCAGCGCCGAACGTTTCCCCACTTCTGTTCCAGACGAATCACGACACCGCCCCCCGGCTGAATATCCCGAAGTCGGGGATCCATTGGCTGAAGCGGACGAGATGTGGATTTGGATTGTGACATCCTGGCATTCCGTCGTAGGCAACTGTGTCGGGATTCGGCTGCTGAAGGTGGATTATGCCTGCGGCCGGCAGACGATTCAGTTACAGAAGACCCCGACGCGGCCTCCTGAGGCGAGAATCCTCGTTTGGAGATTCTAAGGAATCCAGTTAGTGAGGGGCACTCTTCCTAAAATCAATCGGGATCGATAAATTCACCGGGCGGTCACTGGCAGGAAACACATATATCTTTGTCCGAGGCATCATTGGGTACTTCTTCCCGCAGCACTGAGTCACGAAATTATGCAGCAGAGCTGGTCCTGACCGGTACGGGGACCAGTATCGGCGTGCCTGTTGTGGGTTGTGACTGTACCGTTTGTATTTCCGACATTGACTCGAATCGTCGGATGCGGTCCGGAGTGCTGGTACGTGCTCCTGACGGGGAGTTTGTGATTGATACGAGCCCCGAATTACGGCTCCAGCTGATTCAAAACAAAGCTTCACTTATTCAGGCAGCTTTGTTTACTCACGCTCATGCCGACCACGTGATGGGTCTGGACGATCTGCGGATTTTCAGTCACCGAATGGATGCCGACCTTCCGTTGTTCTGTGAAGATTCTGTGGAACGCTCGATTCGGCAGATGTTCGGCTATGCATTCGCCGACCGGGAAGAAATGGCTCACCGATTTGCTGCACCCCGGTTTCAGTTTCAACGGATCGTACCGGGAGAACCCTTTGATCTGCTGGGGTTGCAGGTCATACCCATTCGGCTGAAGCACGGTCGACTGCCGATTCTTGGTTTTCGAATCGAAGATGTGGCTTTTTGTACCGATGTGTCTTCCGTCCCGTCCGAATCAAACGAGTATCTGCAGGACCTCGACACATTGATCCTGGGTGCTTTGCGCTACAAACCGCATCCAACACACCTGCACGTGGATGCTGCCGTGCAACTGGCGAAAAAATTCAACCCCCGTCGGACTTTTCTGACGCACATGGCCCACGACCTCGATTATCCCACGCTTCAAAATGAACTTCCGGACGGCGTCGAACCTGCGCATGACGGACTGGTAATTTCCATTCGTGGTGGCTGAGTTCGATTTCGGACAGAACTCGATTGAGGATCGTGGGGCGAACGCCGTTTTGGCTGTGTGACCGCGTCTTCCGGACGCAATCGACTGGGTAAATCACCCGGTCAGTTTCATCCAGCCGATTCTTCGTCTGGACAGACCACACTGTCCGGCTAACTGACTGCCTGCTCACGCTCCTTGGAAACGGCAAGTGTGTCCACGAAGTCGCCGGCCACATTCTGCAGGCGGAAAGCGTTGCGAACCAGAACCGCGAGACCGGCGGCAGCTACCGAGAAAACGGCTCCCATGCGGGCTGCTCCCTGCAGTCCGGGATCGGAAAACGCCTGCCCGCTCACGAAGAGCGCGACCGTCAGGCCAAGTCCTGCAACGACACTTGTCACCACGACATGACCGGCGGTCATGCCAGACGGAAGACGAAAGCCCATCCAGTGAGCCACCAGGGAAAACACAGTGATTCCGATCGTCTTGCCGGCAATCAGTGATGTCAGAATGATCCAGCTGAGACCATTGACTTCGGAAAAAGCAACACCTGCATTGGCCAGAGCAAAGAAGAACAGACCGAAGTCGACCAGTCGTTTGAGGTCATGTTCGAAGGATTCCAGCGGTGAGTGGCAATGAACAGGTGTTTTGCCCTGGTAGAGTCCCGCGTCGTGACACGGTCCTGGCAGGAACGGGACAATAAACACCAGTGCCAGTGCCGGATGCAGGTGAGCACTGTGCAGCCCCCACCATGACAATCCGCCGCCGATCAGGACGTACGGGATCCAGTTCTGAACCTGTCGACGTCGCAGGCCCCAAGCCGTTGCTATGGCGGGGATCAGCCAAATCAGCTGTCCCCACTGTGTTGGATGATGAGGGTCCGGATAGCCAATCGCGATGATCCCCAGTCCGATTGCGTCATCGGCCACGGCCAGCAGCAGCAGAAAACTTACGGCCGGATGAGTTTTGCCGAACAGGCACCGAATCACCAGCCATGCCAGCGCGATATCTGTTGCCGTCGGAACCCCCCAGCCGTTCATCCATTCACTCCGACCAAGCAGGGCGTTGAGTCCCAAAAATACTGTAACCGGTCCGATGACCCCACCGGCCGTGGCAAACAACGGATTGACCGCCTTGGAAACCGGGTTCAGGGCCCCGTTGGGCAGGCAGGACTCCGTGATCTCTTTGGCTGCGATTCCAAAGAAAACCACCATAAAAATGTCATTGGTCAGGAAATGAAGGGTAAAGAAATGTTCCCAGCCGTCATGAGGTATCGGCAATGCACTGCCGGCCTGCAGCCAGTCACCGATTTGGTGAATCGGTGCGTGGATGACAGCGTCATAGCTGTGCGGGCTCACATTGGCCCAGATCACCGCCACAATCACACCGGCAATCAGTGGAATCGAAAATTCCTGAAGGCGTTCTACTGTCTTCGCCATCGACACCGTCCTCATTTTTCCAATCTGTCAGCGCGTTCGATAAAACCGGCACAAGCAGGTTTTAAGACTGCTTCGGCTGATTTTTCCGGATCCGGTACGACAGGTTCCGTGTGGAATGTTGTTCTGTCATCGACTTACATGGCACGGTTTTGCGTCACACGTTCTGTGTTTTTGAGCAGACACGCATGAGTTTTTGTTCTGTACCATTTAAACCGTTTCTGCCGGCCGACCGCACCAGTGGCGCGAATACTAAGTCTGAGCTGGCTTTCAGCACCAGACCTTCTTTAGCTGGCGGAATTTTGGATGACGGATCCCGGGAATTAAATTTGTTCCCAGTCCGAATAGCGACTCGTTCCTCTTCGACTTTGATTTTTTGCGTGCTGGCTCGCGACGTGATTCGGCGGTTTTCCGGTCGCCATGCTGCCCGTGAGACTCAGGAATCAGGCGACGATTGTGCTGCCCAACACGGTTGCCATGATTGCTAAGTGCCGCAATTCCGAAACCGCTCAACAGTTTATCGATTTTGTTCTGTCCGAAGAGACTGAGTTGCAGCTGGCTTCAGGGACAGGACGTCAGATTCCGCTTGATTCGGTCAGTGACTCACTACTTCCTGCAGAATGCAGCCGTTGAGAGAGTGGGCGGACGACGTCGTTCTTCTGACGACAGCGGCTCGGTTGTATTCTGTTGTAGGGGAATGGCTGAAGGCGGAGTCAACAGGTCAATGACAATATGGTTGGTGTTGACATGGTCTGTTGTTTGAACAATCACTCTTGCCACCTTGGGCGTATGGCTGGTAACCGTGTTGTTGTCGCAGATTCAACAGGGCGTCTCAGCGTCACGTTGTGCGACCCGGCTGGTCATGGCAGTTGCTCAGGCGATTCCAGGAATCGCTGCACAGTCGAATCGACTGTGTTTGTTGCTGACCGGTTCATAGCGGGGCGATGTTCATGACCTGTGAATCACTGGTCAAATTACACCTGAGGTTCCATCGACCATATAAGACACAGGAAATCGGCGTGATCAGACTGGCTGAGACGTTGAGTGATCCGCGTCGATTCCTTGCGTATGCCATGACGTTTGCAGTTCATGGAAGATATAAATGTTGTTCGGCAGCAGCGGCTGTGCTCCGTCACTGTCAGGAACCCGGGTCCGTTTTCGCAGGTGCTGTGTGGTTCCGACCCGGACGGACGGATCCGTCACTCCGGCAAGCATGAAATCTGCACAGCTTCCTACGGATGGAGAGTGCTCAATAACCTTATTCCGGATGGCGCGGACAGCGAATGTTCGGCTCAAAATTGTGGTCGAAGGTGGTATCCGGGAGTTACCGGACCCCGCAGAACAGGGAGTTGGCACACAGGATTCCCATAGCCGTATTTTACAGTTTTTGGCAGAATACGGGCTGAAGTCCCGGCAATGGCTTCAGCAGCCTCAAAATTACGGCACGTTGATGAATCTGACCAGGGGACCATGGATGAAGCCCTTTGCACAAAATCAGAATCAAATGTCCGCAAGATGGCTCATGTTTGTGACTGCCGTCGCGGTCGGATTTGGCGCATGGTTTTTCGATTTGGTTCCGCAACTGCGTCCTGTTCCCTCAGGACAGCTGTCAGTGCAGTCAGATGACGAAATTTCCTTACCTTCTCACTGGAAGGAGATAGATGACCGTACCGATGTCTCAGTGGAGTCCGGCAGTGACGAAGTTGATCCTCTGTTTGAAGCCATCGCTGATGATGTGGATTTTCAGGATCAGGCCCTGACGGAACTGTCGGAGCCGGACATTTCAGAAGAACCGTCGTTCGGTTCTGATTCACAGTCTGAGTCGGTGAGCGTGGTTGACCCTGCAGTGCGGCAGGCGTCCTTTGATTCTGATCTGCGGTCTGAGGGGTTGGAACTCGGGGATTTACCTGATTCCGACGTTGTCCGGGCTGTCGAATCCGGCACAAAAGTTTCCGTTCTCTCTGCGGAAACAGCGGATGCACTGCGAAATGTTGATCTGCTGGTGGGACAGGAAAAGATTGTTGAAGCTCACAATGTTCTGTCCAGTCTGTACTGGAAACAACCGAAGATCCGATCTGTCCTGAAAGACCGAATTGAGTTTACGGCGGCAGAGATTTTCTCAGAACCTCATCGACACTTTGGTGCTCCCTACCTGGTGGAACCTGGAGATACGCTGGAATCGATTGGCAGGAAGCACAATATCTCCTGGCAGTATCTGGGACAGCTGAATCGTATCGAACCGATGGAGCTGCAGGCCGGTCAGCAGCTGAAGGTCATGCGTGGTCCGTTTTCGGCCGTGGTCGATTTAAGTCGCTTTGAACTAACAGTCCATGCGCATGGTTACTTTGTTCAACGTTACGATGTTGGCACTGGAGAAGGTGACAACACTCCGCTTGGAAAATTCACTGTCCAGGAAAAGGTCGAGAACCCGGCCTGGTACAATCCTGATGGCGGACAGATTGACAGTGACGACCCACAGAACCCGTTAGGTGAATACTGGATCGGGCTGGGGGACCACATAGGAATTCACGGGACGATCGATCCTCAATCAATCGGCTCAGCACGATCACGTGGCTGTATTCACATGCGCGACAATGACATTGCCGAAGTTTTCTCGCTCCTGGGGCAGGGGGCCAGTGTTCGCATTCGGCCGTAGTTTCAGAATTCCAGGAACGTTCGGTTCGAGAATTTCATTCAGTTACGCGTTCGGCAACCCGGTCCGGGTGATGCGGCCCTGGATCAGGACGTCTTCATCGATCTGCAGTACGCTCAGTTTTTCCAGATCTGACGTGGTGGGAATTGATGGGCGGCCGATGCCTCCGATCGGAGACAGTGCTTTCGTTCCCCCAACCAGTTTGGGGGCGATAAACGCATGGACTTCATCGATCAGCTGAGCCTCAAAAAAATGGCCCGTTACGCCTGCACCGGCCTCAATCAGGACGTGGGTCATGTTACGCCGCCCCAGTTCGTGCATGAGAGAAACAACGCACAGGTGTCCCTGTTCTGTTTTCGGCAACAGCAAAACCTCTGCACCAAGATGCCGGATTCGCCGGGCGATGTCTGCCGGCTGGTTGTCGGCCAGGCAGACAATCAGCGGTGCGACTGACTGTGTTTGGATGAGTCGCAGCTTTTCATGGATGCTGCTGCCGGTACTGTCCAGCACGATTCGGGTAGCTGTTCGCGGTCCGGGTGGTCGTGCTGTCAATCGGGGATCATCGCAGCGAACTGTGCCCGCTCCGGTAATGACAGCATCCATGATACCACGCAGTTTGTGTACCTGCTCGCGTGATTTCCGGCATGTGATCCACCGGGAGTGCCCCGTGGATGCGGCAATACGTCCGTCAAGGGTCATGGCCCATTTGGCATGGATCCAGGGGCGACTGTTCCGCTGCAGCATGGCAAAGGGGGCGATCAGCTGCCTGGCTTCAGCGTGACACAACCCGGTCCGCACGGAAATACCGGCATCCTTCAGACGGGTGATTCCGCGTCCCGATGCATGCGGTGCGGGATCTTCACAGCCAACCACCACTTCTGCGAATTCCGCAGCAATCACGGCATCGACACACGGTGGTGTCTTACCGTGGTGGCTGCAGGGTTCCAGGGTTACGAACATACGTGCGTCCCGGGTTGTCCGGGCACTCTGAATCGCCATCACTTCTGCATGTTGGGATCCAAATCCTGCGTGCCAGCCTTCGGCAATCATTCGCCTGTGCTGATCGACAATCACGGCTCCGACGGCAGGATTGGGTTCTGTGTGCCCCAGCCCCTGTAACGCGATTGACAGAGCACGGCGCATGATTGACTCATCGTCCGGAAACAGATGATCTTCCGGCAGGTCCGCCGGCGTTGTGCTTAATCCTGTCCCGGCAGCCACAGTTTACCTGACGATTGTGGTTGAGTTTCATGACCGGTAGTCACAATGACGGGAGTTTCAATTTCGGCCAGAAACTGCTCACAGCCCGTACGTGTCAGTTCCTGACGAACGGCTTCCGCCACTTCAGGGATCTTCTGGAAATACTGATCCCGCATCGAATGTAGCAGTGGCGAGATCCCGGGGTCCTCCGGATCATCCAGGCGAAAGCTCAGTTCCTTCAGGTCCAGTTCCAGTCGTGACTTGAAATGATCCGGGTCATCCATCGTGGCCTTTCTGGCAGCATCAAAGCATTTTGCCATATCGTCGACTCGGTTTTGGAATCGGGCGACCAGCGCCCGCATCATGTGGGCCCTCAGCGGTGAGTATTGTTCCAAGGCTTCGGGACGCCGGAACAACTCATCAGTTACCTGCTCGAGCAGTTCGACGTCACGAATCAGTTCAATTCGGTTGGCAAGCTGTACCAGCTGAACATTCGTCAGATCAGGCAGAGACAGCTGCCAGTAGTGCAGCAGTGGAATGCCTTCGATGGTCTGGTCCTCGTCGATTAATCGGGAAGCCGGCGCCGGAATGTGCAGCTGTTCGCGGAGATCACTCATCCGAATCTCATGATTCTGTCGCTGAGTGAGTGCGTGCAGAACAACAACAGACGCAGCTGCGGCGACTTTCAGTTCCGGGTCGTCCGCTGCCTGCTGCGGCGATCGGTCATTTAGCTGTGACTGAGGTCGCTGTAACCAGGATTCGATGGAGCTGGTAATACGACCGTCCACAGCCGACCGAATGTTCCTGGCCGGAACCGTCGGATCGAAATGCACATTCCAGTCGAAATCGCTACAGCAGGACGGAACCCATGATTCGATTACCGGCTCCGTCAGCTGATCGTCCTCTTTGAGGCTGTTTTCCGCGGCTTCACGTACTACATCCCAGGCTGCCTGGTGGGTTGCTTCCGGCCCGCTGACGCTGACCATATGCCTGTCGGATTCGTTTTCCAGATTGGCCGTTACCACAACGACACCCAGCTGTTCCCGTCCGCCGTCGTCTGCAGGAGGAACATCCGCCAGAATGCGAAAATGATGATCGGAATGTTCTGTACTGTGCAGTTCCGACCCCGGAGTTTCAAAATGAAACTGACGGTGCTCCTGCAGTCGGGAACTCAACTCGCGAGGCCGTCGAATTTGCTGTGAATTTTGGATCGTACAGATCCGATCGTCGGAAATTTCCAGATCGAGCAACACCGCGAGGGCTTCGGCTTCAACGCAGGTGTCGAAATCCTGCAGCAGTGTTGCCGCTCTGTGCAGTGCCCCCGCTGCCTGTGCCATTCGGTTATCCCACAGATGAAACAGTCCCAGGTTGTACCAGAGTGTTCCGTTCTCCGGCTCTGCATCAGTAAGACGTGAGTAGAGGATGGCGGCAGGTTCCCAGCACCCCAGGTTACTCAGACGGATTGCTTTCTGTTCTGTTTCCCGCTGGTCTTCACCGACATCCGCGACAAACAGTTCCAGGCTTCCCAGCAGCGGAAAATGGTGCGGGATTCCTTTTGTCCAGCTGCTCAGCAGGAACAACAGCGACGATCGCAGTTTCGCAGGTGCAAAATGAATGGCCCGACGAAGATGAGCATAAGCAGATGCGGGGTTGCCATTGCGGAAGACTTCGTTGGAAACCGACGCCAGCAGCATGGCGATTCCCTCATAATGCACCGGCTGAGCCAGCTGGATGGCCCGATGCATCAGTCGCCGCGCACCATCGAAACCTTCCGTCTGCATCGTGAGGTCAGCCAGAAGAATAACAACCCGGATTTCGTCCCGGTTGCGTCGCAGGAACTCGATACACAGTTCACGAGCCTCTTGGTATTCGCCCCGTTCCTGTACCAGGCCAGCCAGTTCAATGACCAGCACGTCCTTGTCAGGGTGAGATTTGTACAGCGCGCGCAGATGCTGTTCAGCCACGTCGGGCTGGTTGTCGCGCAGCTGCTCAATGCGTTGCATGTCTGTAAGAATATCCTGGCAGCAGAATTTAAGTTTTCTGCCGCTTCCGCAAATGCAGGCGGAATAGGGATCGTTCGCCATGTTGTGGCTCCTGAGGCGTTCAATGGAATTCTATTAGTGGCTCAATATGTGATATGGCCGGCGGACAGGATTCCGACGTCGGCGAAATATTGTTATGGAAGCAGACTTAATGTTGTGACGGTCGTGTTCCAATTAAAACACTGCACCCCGTATGATGACAGGATCACTTCAGATTTTCACGGCAGTGCCTCCTGTCTGATCCTCGGAGCCAACAGACACCAGGGACTGGGGCCGCGAAATGTCGGATCCTGATGGACCCTGACGGACCGCTGCGGGTAACTCAGGGACAGCAAAAGACACGGGTCGGGCAGTCGCAAAAATCTCAGAGGTATTCGCAAATTCGCGGCAGAAACACCAGCAGGCCCACTGCTGCAGCCGTGATTGCTGCAAGTAACACAGCTCCGGCGGCCAGATCTTTGGCCTGTCCCGCTAACGAATTTCGGGTGGGACAGGTGAGATCCACGACTCGTTCCAGAGCCGTATTCAGAGCTTCCGCTGTCCAGACAAGGCCGATTGAGAGAACGATCAGGCACCATTCAACGGAGGAAAGTGAAATTGTCGCAGCAGCTGCTGTGACAATGACTGTGCACCCCAGATGGACTTTTGCGTGAGTTTCAGTGCGGACCAGTTCAGTGATCCCGCGGACAGCGTTGCGAAATGATCCGGCTCTTTCCCGCAGGAATGCACTCATTTTCAGATTCCTCAGACAGCAACAGGAGCTGTGAGACCGTCCGATGTCCGTCGCCATTGATGACCGAGCATGAACAGCTCCGAAACGGCACATGACATGAACACAACGACAAAGTTTGTCGCTTCGTTTAACGAATGTCGATGCATTCCGGCAGGGAATTTTTTCCGGTGTGTTCGGGGATTTTACATCCACCGACCCTGGGAAAAGCAGTGTGAGATGATCCAGGCACTCGCGAGTCGTCTGTTCGGCCGATAAGATTGGGAGAGAAACTCGTTCCAAATGGGCGCGCGATGTATGCCTGGCAATTCGTTCGGACAATTCCTTCGTATCACAACTGCAGGTGAAAGCCACGGACCAGGTAACGTGGTAATTGTGGACGGAGTGCCACCCGGCCTGGCGCTGAGTGAAACAGACCTCATTCCGGATCTCAATCGTCGTCGTCCAGGCCAGAGTCATCTGGTGACACAACGGAAAGAATCGGATGAACCTGAGATTCTTTCCGGAGTATTTAACGGTGAAACAACCGGGACCAGTATTGCTGTTTTGATTCGGAATAAGGATCAGCGCAGCCGCGATTATACGGAGATTAAAGATAAGTATCGTCCGGGGCATGCAGATTACACGTTTGATGCCCGCTATGGAGTCCGTGATTATCGGGGCGGTGGTCGCAGCAGTGCTCGCGAAACAACCGCCCGGGTGGCGGCAGGTGCGATTGCAAAAAAACTGATCGCTCAGGCCTTTGGGGGCACCGTAGTTGGCTATGTGAGACAGGTCGGCGATGTCATAGCGCACATTGACGCACCCGAGGCTGTGACAGCCGAACAGGTTGAAACATTGCCCGACGGTTCACCGAATCTGGTGCGCTGTCCGGATCCGGAAGCTGCGGCCCGAATGGTGTCGTTGATCCAGGACGTTCGTCGGGATGTGGATTCGGTTGGGGGGGTTTCCGAAATCGTGGCGACCGGAATTCCGGCGGGGCTTGGTGATCCGGTATTCGACAAACTCAAAGCAGATCTTGGGAAAGCACTGTTCAGTCTGCCGGCTGTGCTGGGAGTGGAGTACGGAATCGGATTTGGATGTGCGGTTCTTCGCGGCAGTCAGAACAATGATATTTTTGTCGCCGAAGACGATCGTCCCATTGCCACTCAAACCAATCGACACGGCGGAATGCTGGGCGGGATCAGTTCGGGACAGCCGATTGTGCTGCGTGCCGCCATTAAACCTACCAGTAGTCTGGCCCGGCAGCAGCCCACGGTCACTCGTGACGGCCAGCCAACGACCATTGCCACGAAAGGACGCCACGATCCGTGCCTGTTGCCAAGGTTTGTGCCTATGGGAGAAGCCATGGTGGCTCTTGTACTGGCAGATCACTGGCTGCGATGGAAAGCTGTGACGCCTTCTTCGTAGAATGGGACAGCGCGTTGTTCGATCTTGCCCGATTTCAACGTCGGCATTCCGGTTTTCGGTTTCTGCCGACAAAGTCCATCGTTTCAATTGATGCACGCCACAGAATTTCTTGCCAGTGAATCCGGAGCGCCTGTGGTGCCGGTGATGGTTCTTTTTGGATCGGAACGTTCACTAAAGATCGATGTGCTGCACCGGGTTCCAGGTTGTCAGGCATCCGGTGATGACGATTCCGATCTCTCGTTCTCGCGGGTTACCGGGGATGAAGCTCAACTGACTGACGTGACCGATGAACTGCTGACCGTTTCGATGTTCGGAGATCGTCGCGTGGTGATGGTGGAAGACGCTGACGGATTCGTCAAAGACAATCGTGGGGGGCTGGAGAAGTATGTTGCATCGCCGGCCAGGTCATCGCTGTTGATTCTTGACGTCAAATCGTGGCCCAAAAACACACGACTGGCAAAATCCCTCAGTAAGTCAGGACTGGCAGTCGAATGCAATCCTCTGCATGGACTGGCTCTTGTTCGTTGGCTGCAGCACACAGCAAATGATCAATTCGCCAAAACACTTGATCGTGATACCGCAGCTCTCATGGTGGCTCTGGCGGGCGATCGTCCGGGTGTACTGCAGCAGGAAATCGCCAAGCTGGCTTCGCTGGCCGGAGATGCCGACCGGATTTCGTCCGAGGACGTTCGGCAGGCCGTGGGAGACTGGCGAACTCAAACCACGTGGGTCATGCTGGACGCGGTCCGTGACGGAAATGTGGCGGAGGCCATTCAAAATCTGGACAGCCTGGTCAGTGCCGGGGAACCGGTTCAGAAGATTATGGGTGGCGTCACGTTTGTGTTTCGCAAGTTTGCGGAAGCGACCGAACGGGCCCGCCAAACCCGTGATGTTCGCGGAGCACTGACGGCGGCAGGCGTGTTTCCTTCCGCTGTCGGACCCGCAGAAGCGTATCTTCGTCGTATTGGTTTTCATCAGGCCAGTCGTATCCTGCAGCTGTTGAGCGATACCGACGCAAACCTTAAAGGCGGCAGTCGGATCGATCTGCATCGACAACTCGAAGAACTGCTCGTCCGGCTGAGCGGTACCCCACAGACGAATTAACCAGATCCGCGATTGATCTTATCCAGTCAGGCAGATTTCGTGCCCCGAAAAATTGATATCTGTTTATTGCCGGACCACTGTCCGGCTGCCCGGTTGCAGGGTGGAATCGCTGTGATGGTGGATGTGCTGCGTGCATCAACAACCATCCTGACGGCGCTCTATCACGGTGCACGCGGGGTCATTCCCTGTTTGTCGGTCGCCGATGCCCGGACTCTTCAGGTGTCGGATCCGACACGACTGCTTGGTGGCGAACGTGGTGGTGTGAAGATTGATGATTTTGATTTAAGCAATTCGCCCGCAGAATACGATCGTGTTACGGTTCAGGACCGTACAATTGTGTTCACCACGACGAACGGAACGCGGGCATTGCTGAGTTGCGCCGCTGCGGAACAGGTTGTGATTGGAGCGTTTGTAAATGTGGAGCGGCTGGCAACTTACCTCGCCGACCGGCCTGAGCCGTTGTCGATTGTTTGTGCCGGGACCGACGGCGAAGTTACCGGGGAAGACGTGCTGTTTGCCGGCTGTCTGATTGATCGGGTCCTGGCATTCAGCCAGGATCATTCCGGAATCGAGCTGACAGATACCTCTGAAATGGCGTATGCCTGGTGGAAAACCGAATCCATGACACGTCCGCTGACAGAGCGGCTCAGGTCCACGCGCGGCGGCAGAAACCTGGTCAAGCTCTCATTCGAAAGTGACGTCGACATCGCTGCCGATCGGAATCGCTATCCGATACTGGCCGGATTCGACCCGCAGAGCCGACTGATCGTGCCTGTGGAGTCCGCTGAAATCTCGAACCATATCTGACGGCCATCCGTTATCTGATGCAGGGCAGCGTGTATCTGATCTATGGCCAACGCCCCGTTCTGCGCACATTCGGCGAAATCCCGGACTGTTCGACGGGTGGTTCGGACTGACATAGCGAGTTAGCGGCAATCGTGGATTCTCATGTTCTGTCACCCCTGCGGGTGAAACCAGCCACTGTTCGCTGGTACTCTGGTGCCGGGGCTCAAACAGGACCAGTTTCCGGACTTGTCGCCTCGACAGTCGGTTCAACAATTTCAGGAATGCAACATGATCCGTGTTGAGTTGTCCTGAACTGTCAGGAAAACCTGGACGGAGCTTTCAGAGGAGACATGCAGTGAGTCAGGTTGACTATCTGGTTTTTGATATTGAAACAGTCGGTGACGGTGACCTGATCCGGCAAGTCCGATACCCGGACTGTGACCTGTCACCTGCAGAAGCCATTGCGAGATTCCAGACCGAGTTGCTTGAACAGACGGGGCGCGATGTGCTGCCTCCAACCTTCACGCTGCCGGTTTCCGTGGCCATTGGAAAAGTCACGTCTGATTTTCAGCTGGCCGATCTGACAGTACTGGACCCGCCGAAATTTCGGCCGGAAGAGATTACCCGCCGATTCTGGCAGGGATGGATGCACTACAACCGACCGTGTTTTGTGACGTTCAACGGCCGCGGTTATGATCTGCCGGTCCTGGAGCTGGCGGCCTTTCGCTACGGGATCAGTCTGCCGGGATGGTTCAATGTGGAATCACGAACCTATGAACAGGCTCGTAACCGTTACAATATTCAGCGACATATTGACCTTTGCGATCTGTTTTCAAACTTCGGTGCCACGCGTATTCACGGGGGCCTGAATCTGATGGCGAACCTGATTGATAAGCCTGGTAAATCGGGTGTCGACGGTTCGCAGGTTCAGCAGATGTACCAGGACGGGCAGCTGGACGAAATCAACGACTACTGCCGCTGTGATGTGCTGGACACTTATTTTGTGTTCTTACGCAGTCGGGTGTTACTTGGACGGCTGACACCCGACGAAGAACAGGAACTGGTCCACGTCACACGAATGATGCTCGAAGAACAGGCGGATGACCATCCGGCATACCGCCACTATCTGCAGCACTGGGACCAACGCGAACAGCACAGACTCTTCCGGAACACTCAGCAAACCGAAGCGGTGCAGATCGAAAAGGTGTCGCACTGACTGTGTCGCAGAAGGAGAAAGCGTGTCTGCTGTTTTCCGGCCGGCTGACAGGTTTGTCCCGCGCTCAGTCTTCACTGTCTGAAAAATCAAACTCAACGGCCAGTCGATTAAAATTCACCGTGTATTTTTCGTCACCATCAAATCTCAGTGCATGATAAGACAGATTGGACCCCACATCGCTGTCGGCATACAGCACATGACCTTCGGCCACATCGATGATTCTTGTGGCAATCGTGGTGCCCAGACTTCCAGGGGTTTGGCGACGTTTGCGACTGACCAGTATCAGCAGCGGGGCTGACGGAAGTGTCGGAGAGTTTTCTGCATCCGGAATACGCAGGTATTCACCTGCGGCGGTTCCGGTCCAGACGATGGAACCGTCCCGTGTGTCCAGAGCGAAGATTGGTCCATTCACCGGTACGGCTGCATTTACGATCATGGTTTCTTCGTCGACTGTGGGTGCGTAGGTAAGCACCAGCAGACGCTGATGAGATTTTCTGAGATACAGCCGCTCGCAGTTCGCGATTTCCGGGACGGCATGGTCGGCAGTCAGAGTTCCGTCTGAGACCTGTCGGATCTGCAGCCGATTGTTATCGGTCAGGGTTGCGATCAGCCCTTCGGATACGTTGGAGAATACGCAGTTTGCAGGAAGTTTTGTCTGCCAGGCGACGTCGGGGCTGCTCGCAGTTCCGGAACTGAATTCATAAGAAGTCAGTGTTGCGTTCTCCGGCTGCACTGTGAACATCAGACAGCGGGTACCCTCAACCGCAATCCGCCACGGATACTCACTGCCGGATTCAAGTTCGATGTGACGGACGGAGACGTCATACAGGGAATTGCCTTTGGTCCACCAGTCCGGTAAGGGGATGGACTGCCGCAGTGCACCGTTACGCAGATTACGTACCTGAATCTGACTGACTGATTCGGAAATCACACACAGACGGTCAGCGTCTGCCGCCAGTCGACTGTCATCCGGAAGATTGTCCTGAATCCACATCTGTTGTCCGGTCCATGGATTCAGGACAACGAGTCGCCGACCACGAAATAGTGGTAACCCGAATTCTGTCAACTGTCCGACTGGTGCATACGCATCGGGCTGACGATCGTAGACCGTTGTCCGCTGCCAGTTGCGAATGGATTTCTGATGATTGGTCGCAGCAGGCAACACCTGATCCAGTTTGACACTCCACAGCATCTGTGGAGGATCGTCTGCCGCGTCAAGCATATACAGCCGGCCGTCATCTGTGAGGGCAATCAGTCTTCCGCAGGCAACCACATATTCTTTTGCCAGGCCGCGATTATCGGAACGGATTTGAGTTCCGCTGCCTTCGTTCGGATTAAAGACCCAGCGGCGACGTCCTTGATCATCGATCGCCAGAATCCCCGGCCGGCCGTGAATTCGTACAAACTCCCATCCCCGGTAAACACCCGGAGTCCCGTACACAGGGATCCGGTGTCGCGGAGCACCCTGAATCACCTGCATCAGCGGCTGGTTTGCGTCGTGCGCATCACCGATGCTGACTCGTGGTGTCGTGCCCGGCGGCGGATCGGTACGATAGCGGAGACGATCAGCCAGCCGGCCAAGATTATCATTTCCAGGTCCCTGTCTGGCATCATCTGATGCTGTCCGGACGTTTTCGGAAATCACGTCTGTTTTGGTGATGTAGCCGGCCAGAGTTTCCCGGGCCCTGTCGAGATCCAGCAGACCGGCGCTGCGCGACACCATCAGTTGCGAAATGAACGCCTGCTGAGTTGCTGCCGGTAAACGGTTCACGGTCGCTTCGTCCAGCGGCATCAGGCATTCTGTCAGTCCGGCCATCCAGCAGAAATACAGCGGATCCGGGGACACCTGATCGTCAGATCTTTCTGCAACGATGCTCCGGACGGACGGTCGAAGCAAATCGACAGCACGCCGGTGTGAATCAGCATCCAGTTGGTTCAGTGCGGTCTGAATTGTGGCCGCAGCCTGATTTGCCTCCAGCAGTATCAATCGGCCTGTGCGCAACCGGCGCTGTGGCTCCGTCAGAACTGCCGGAATGATTTCTGAAACCTGTGTCACAAGCTCGTCGGCTGTCAGGTCGGGTTGTGTGGCGAGTCCCTGAACGATGAGTCGGCGCAATCGATTCCTGTGGACTTCTGCCATATGAACAGTGTTCCAGTATTCCGCAAACACAGCTGCATCAAAAAGTGTCATACCCAGTGCTCCGCGAATCGCTTTTGCGATCTGAGCCGGTCTGAGGGCACTCGCCGAAATCATTTGTTTCAGCAGCGGAATCTGATGGTGATTTCGGCCGTAGTCCAGACGCAGTGATTCGAGCAACTGTTCTGTCAGCAGTTTTCTTGCGTGTGGATTGTCCGGTGACTTTTCCGTCAGTCCGGTCAGCTGTCCGATTGCAGCATCCGGATCACCGCTCAGCAGAGATTCCTCGATCATTGCCAGCTCATCATCGTTCCGGACATCGATCGGTTTCCAGCTGGTCACACTTGTTGCATTCTGAGCAATCAGTTGTCCAGGAACACTCAGCAGATTACCTGCAGAAGAATCGCAAATTCGCCGGTCCAGCAGACGCCGTCCGCTGAGGACATCGACGACCAGTAAATGTCCCTCCCGGGTGGGAAGATATATCAGACGATCGGTTGTTGCCGGCTGAGCAGAAATTCGGACATCGGTGAATTCCTGTTCCCAGACAGGATTACCGTCGCTATGTCGAACGGCAACCAGTCTTGCCGGCCCGGCGAGCACCAGCAGCGAATCGGTCAGAGCGGCCACATATCGCAAATTACCCCGCGGCCTGGACCAGATCTCTTTTCCGGTATGAAGATCCAGACACAAAATCTGACTGGAATCTCGCGGCATGATCAGCACGCGTGACCCGGTACTGCGCACAAATGAATCATGTGGACGCAGCCGCATGTCGCGTCTCGCAGAGTCCAGGTCGCTCATGGCATTACCGAAAACCGGACCGTTTCCGCCGATTTCTTTTGGCCGGACACTGGATCGATATCGACAGACCCACTTAATTGACAAATCGTTCGCAGCCAGACCCAGGACCTGCTCATCACAGCCCTGACAGACAATAATGCCGTCACTGAAGCAGGGTGTCAGCCCTGCGTAGCGGCGCAGAGGATGCTCCGGCAACTGATACTGCGGCACCGACAGCAGCTGGCGATCCAGAATTCTGAACTTCAGTTCGGCGTCCGCAGCAGAGGAGTCAGGCTGCAGACCAAGTTCCAGCAGGTGAATTCCGTGAGGATCTTCTGCAAGGATAAAAATCCGGTTCTGCAGCAGCAGCGGGGTACCCAGAAAACAGGTGGCTGCAAAGGGGTTTCGCAGTCCGGAATCAGCAGGAGCCGACAAACCTCCGGCCTGGCCCCGGAGTCGTCCCGTCGACAGATCGTACACACGCAGAACATTAAAGTCCTGAACCTGCAGACTGACCGGAGCTCCTGCCAGAAATGAGAGTTGTCCCTGCGAAGTTTCTTCGACACTGAACAGAAGCTGTCCGTCACTGGCCAGTTGGCCTCGAACATGGTTTCGAGGGGCATCGCGTATGATCCGTTCGAAAGTCCGGAACCCGACAGAATGATCACCTTTCAGTGTCCACTGAAGTGCTGATAGCAGCTGCCGATTGTAACGTCCGGATTCCCACACGAATTCGCCGCTGAACCGGTTGACGGCCTGCAGGTTGCCAATTCCCTGGAAAATGACCAGATCGTTTGTCACCAGCGGAATTGCCGGAGAGACCGGAGTGTCGTCGGCTGTCAACAAAATGTGCCGCTCCAGATCCTGCAGAAGACGGTTCACTGCCGGATCTGACCGGGAATGAAAAACGGCTTGTTGCCAGGCCTTCGTGATTCGGGCCGGCTGTTGGACCTGCCTGTGTGACACCGAGGCTTGGGGCTGCAGCCAGGCGGATGAATGTTCTCGTTCGCGAACGGAGAATTCGGTTGCCAGCCAGTCGGAAATTCCACCAGCTGACTCCGGCAGTCGAATCCGTTGTGATTGGAAGCGCAGCTGACTTCCGTAACCGACTTGCTCTGCCAGCCGTTGAATGGTCTGTTGAGACTCTCTGGGAAATCCTGCCCGCATCCAGAGAACAGCCGTCAGCAGTCGGCGCTCGGACGATTCACCTGCAGAACGTTTTTCAGCCTGCTGCAGCATCAGGACCGCGTTCAGAAAATCCCCGCGCGCGACTGCGTCCGTAACGAGATACATGACAGCCGCTGCTGAGGAGTCACAGTTTTCGTAACGCCGGACAAGCCTGATCAGTGAACGGCGATCACCGAGCTGAATTGCTTCCTGAAGCACACGACCGGCAGAACCATCGTATTGCCGCTGGTATTCTTCACGAAACGCGGCTGGCGCGGTCCGGTAGATGGTACGCAGCTGTATACGAGCACCGGCATTCGGCCGATGTTCTCCGGGGCTAAGCGTTTGTGTACCTGCAAAGCGAAGTTCGGGGGTCTGGTCTTCTCCCTGGTGAAGCTGCTGCCACGCAGTATCGAAGGATTGTGCGGCATCCAGCCAGCGTTTCTGAACAAGGGCCTCATTCAGCGATTGCAGCAGAACCTCCACCGGGACTTCCATCATCGCTGAGTCTGTGTCCGGCTGTGCAGTCGCCGGCAATGCCAGCAGAAGGCCAGCAATGATTGGATTAAGAGTCAGCACCAGCGATTGACCTGCGACTGGAACAAGGGGACCAACAGATCTGTTTTGCACGGAAGAACAGTCAACATTTGTGCGTCATCCGCACCGGTCGTGACAATCCCACTCTGTGGAACATGCAACCTCAACCAACCATCTTCGCACAGTCCAGGCTGACTTTCCATGCGACTCTAAAAAGACGACCGGAAATCTCTGCGGCCGGATCCGGCAACCTGTGGTGATCGTAGGGATTGTAAGGCCGGATTCCGCCCACTGAAACGCGGCCGACTAAATCGGGTCAGCAGATTCCTGACGGAAGCTCCTTGACCCGCAAAAACTGCAACCTAGTTTTCAGCGGAACGTTTGAGATCCTGCGGCCCGAAAAGTGCCCAGGCATGTGTTTCCGGATGGTATTGCTGCCGCAACAGTTGTCTGCGGAGCAGTTTTGTGATTCAGGTTTTTGAGCTGAGGGGTATCGTGCTGCCTTACTGGATTCAACTGTCTGCATCCGATCTGATGTCGGGAACAGCCTTCCTGGCAATATTGCTGATCGTTTTCAGCTTTCAGTTTCTGGTACCAACCGGACGAGCGTGAATCTCTGCTGCTGACACTGAAGGACTCTGTCACTGATCCGGCTGCGTCTCAGGCGGACAACTCATAACAATTTCTGCAACTCCATACAGGTGATCAGAAACGATGGACTGGAATGAACTGCTGACCAGCAACTGGCATGTCAAACTGATATCCGCCACCCTGATTTTGGCGGCCTGGATTGATGGCAAACAACTCAAAGTTCCTAACTGGATTACATTCCCGATGGTACTTTCAGGACTGGTTTACACCACCTGCATGGGTGGTTGGGGTGGTTTGGGCTCAGGACTGGCCGGCATGGCCACGGGCCTGGCGTGTCTGCTGCCACTGTATGCCGTTGGAGGTATGGGGGCCGGTGACGTCAAACTGATGGCCGGAATCGGAGCATGGCTTGGGTGGCAGATCACTCTGGAAGCATTCATTGTTTCCGTGATCGTTGGGGCCATCATGGCTGTGTTGATGGTTTTGTACTGCGGAACCTGGAAGAAACACTACGAAAATTTTCTGACGATTCTCTCTGAGTGGATCGTTATTCGAAATCCCTACGAACTTTCCCGCATTGCAGCAGAACGTAAGCCAACAATGGCTCTGCTGCCGTACGGAATTCCTATCTGCATCGGATCAATCGGCTACTTTCTGTATGCCGGCCTGATGTAAGACGTTGATGCGATGTGGAATCCGGCATGACAGTGCTGGCTTTCACTCATGGACAATTGCCGGATTTGTTTTCCTTCCACCATTCTTTGAAGCGATGTTTTCGTCTTTGCCGATAAAGATGATGGTGGGACATGGTTTGATCGTACGGCCTCTGCCAGTACTGAGGAATTTTCCGAAGTCGAATGATTTCGGCAAATTCAGCAGAAACGCAGTGGGTCCGGCGTCAGGCCGGAGGTTTCACTGATGAAAAGTCAGACGTTGATTTTGCTGATTGTGGCTGCCGGATGCGGTTTGGTTGCCATGTTAGGTATTCAGCGTGTGTTGAATAAAAAGGGGGAAGATGAGACGCCAAAGGTTCAGGTTCTTCAGGCGTCGGTTGATATTTCACTTGGCCAGAAACTGACTGAGGCGAACACGCAGTTTGTGTCAGTGGATGTTTCTGCTGTTCCGCAGGGTGCGGTCACAGATCTTGAACAGATCAGGGATCGAAGTGTCCTGATTCCGGTACAGGTCGGTGACTGGATCACGGTGAAGAAACTGTCCGAAGTGGGGGATACGGGCATCTCGGTCAAGATTCCTTCCGGGATGCAGGTTGCCACCATCCCGGTCGACCCGACAACAAGTCACAGCGGCATGCTGCAGCCTGGTCATCGGGTTGATCTGATGATTAATTATGAACACAAAAATGAAATCGGAGAACGAACGCAGAAAGTCAGACGAATTCTGCAGTATGTGGAAGTCTTCGCCGTGGATGACAAGGTTTATGGACTGAACGACGACGCCCAGATCGGTAAAGCCAAAAACATTTCTTTACTGGTGACACCTGAGCAGTCCTTGTTTCTGGAACTGGCGAAAACACAGGGAAGGATGTCGACAGTGCTGCGAGGCAATGGTGACGATGAGCAGGTTGACTCAGAGGAACTGTCTGTCAGTGAACTGGATCAAAACGAACTACCGGAATTGAATGATCGTTCCGCTCGTGACTCCGGCCCGGTGTCGGAATTCGAAGTGGATCAGGCGTCATCAGATTCGCTGCTGGATGAACTGCAGAGCGAATTTGGAGACATTGAAACAGGACCGACTCTCGTGGCTGTGCCTGCTGTGGAAGAAACCTGGCAAATCGCAATCTGGGAAGGAACCAGCGTGCGGGTGGATGTTGTCAATCTCCACTCGGACACACCGATTCCGGTGAATGGAAATCTAACAGCACCTGTGGTTCCTGTTCAGGGTGACTTTGGTGTAACAGTGCCGCCGGATGCACACTCGGCCGGTGGGCAGCAAGGGCTGAAAGATGATACCGCGTCTGATCTCTGGAGCCTTTTCGGAGATTGACTCAGAAATTCAGACGAACTGACAAGTCCGACCGGCAGCATGGAAAGATCAGCCACGGTTTTCAGTTCACGACATGTATACTTTCGATTCGCGCGGAGCGCGTTATGAGTTGGGGATGTGGTTCCGGTCGATCGGCCGGAACCGCGCTTCCACACTCAGGAGAGCACGGATGCCAACACTAAAAAGCCTGATCACAGCTGTCCTGGCAGCTATCATTCTGGTGGGGCTGTCAAATTCTCCCAATGCTCAGGAGTCGCAGACATCATCCGTCTATCGACTTCAGAATGGTGAGAATCAGCTGAGTATGTACCAGCGATTTACCACGTTGCTGGAGCACACGGCCCGCATTAAGACCGTGCTCGATTTCGATACAGAAATCATTGAAGTCAAGGTTGTGCAGGGAAACCCGCATCAGGTCCGTATCTTTGCGATGGAGACAGGTGTCACCACGGTCACCATTTGTGATGAGTTCGACGAGTATTTTCAGGTCGAAATTCAGGTCGAAGGTGATGTGCGCCACCTGCAGTCTTATCTCCGACGTGATTTTCCGGACGACGACGTTCGTGCTACTGAAATTAAAGGGGCGGTGAAACTGACCGGCTGGGTGACACAACCCAGTCACATTACTCAGATCGTGGAAATTGCTGAACAGTTCTACGGTACTGTGATCAACCACATGAAGGTGGGTGGTGCGCAGCAGGTGCAGCTCAGATGCGACATCCTCGAAGTACAGCGATCGAAGGTTCGGAACTTCGGTATGAATTTTCAGTTCCTGCGTTCTGACGGCTATCTGATTTCCACACCGGGACCTATCACGCCGATTTCGACACTCGATGCAACTGCCGCCGGGCCGGTATCGACTCTGACCGGATTTGCTGATTCCACACTGAGTTTCGGATTCATCAGGAACAACGCGATCTTTCAGGGGTTTGTCCAGGCGCTAAAAATTGAGGGTTTGCTCAAGATCCACGCCACGCCAATTGTGACGACAATGAACGGCCAGCCTGCAACTCTGCTGAACGGAGGCGAAACTCCCGTGATTGTCCCGGCCGGATTAGGGACCACGGCGATTGAGTTCAAGGAATTCGGGGTTCTGCTGGAATCAGTGCCTCACATTCTCGGAAACGGACGCCTGCGAATGCAGGTTCAGACAGAAGTGAGTGAACGTGACTTTTCCAACGCGGTCACGGTGAGCGGCGTGACGGTTCCCGCATTTACGGTTCGTCGAGCGAGTACCGAAGTTGAAATGAACTTCGGTGAAACGATGGTGCTGGCGGGGCTGATCTCGCGACGCAATGACGCGACGACTGCAAAAATACCGTTTTTTGGTGAACTTCCGTGGATAGGTGCGGCCTTCAGCCGAAAGCGATATTCCGAGGCCGAAACAGAACTGATCATTCTGATTACACCCGAACACACGGCTCCCATGTCACCCGAACAGGTTCCGTCCGGTGGTCCTGGTAAGTTCACGGATAACGTGACTGACAAAGAATTGTATTTTCACCACCTGCTTGAGGTTCCGAAGTACGGTGATGAATGCCACAACTGTACGACCTGCCAGGAGCAGGGTTCATGCCGGCAGCATCCCGCCGGGTGCCCGGACTGTGGTGATAATGATGGCGGTCACGTGAATAACCAGCCGGTATTCTCCGGAACGTTACAACGTGAATCCGCGGCAGAGACGTCGGAAAAAACGTTCATACGTCCTGCAGCGTTTTCATCCACACATCGAAAGAACAAACCCGTCTCCGGGAACTTGATTGTTCCGGAGTTACAGTCAACCCAGTAACGGCAGAAGATCTGTTGGCCGGCTGTTCATCCGGAAGTCAGCGTGGCTGTTTGATCACAGGTCTCATCACTTCCGGACAGCGTGCCTGGTCAGCTCAGATAATTTTCTGAAACGTCCTCTGCCCATCGGATTTCAACATGAAGAGTGTTCTTCGAGTCGCAACTGTTGATCCCAGTGAGGATTCGCGCAATGCGCTGAAAAATCTGCTGCTGGGAATTGATACTGTGTGGCTGGAAGCGGAATGCTCCCGCTATGAATTTTTTCTGGATGTTATCCAGCAGACACAGCCTGATATGGCTCTTGTGAATGTCGATTCCGATCCGGCGGAAGCCATACGGATGATCGCCGACATCAGTGCGGATGCTGCTCAGTGCGCTGTACTCGTGGTCAGCAGTTCTCAGGAAGGCAGTCTGATTCTTCAGGTGATGCGAAGCGGAGCCCGTGAGTTTCTGAATCAGCCTCTGCAGCTGGATGACTTCGTTGCCGCGCTGGACCGTATTCGCGGATCCCGGCTGACTGCATCCGGTGACGCCGGGATGGAGGCGGGAAAAATCATCACTGTGGCAGGTGTTGGCGGAGGTGTCGGCAGCACCGCCGTCGCCGTCAATACGGCCGCCGAATTTGCTCAGATTCCGGGCAATTCTCCCGTTGTCATTGATCTGGACCTGACACTGGGTGATGTGGATGTGTGGCTGGATATTATTCCGGACTACACCTTGCGGGATGTTTCGGAAAACATCGGGCGACTGGATTATGCGCTTTTGAAACGATCGCTCACCCGACATGACTGCGGCGTGTTTTTACTGCCGCGACCCGTGGAACTTGAAGGTCAGGATTTGGTCCGCACAGATGACCTGAGACGAATACTGGCGTTACTCAAAGCCACGTTTTCACACCTGATCATCGATGTAAGTAAGTCTTTCGGTCCTCTGGACCTGTTGGCGATGGAGGTCAGTGACGAGATTTTGCTGGTCACACAACTTGATCTGTCGTGTCTGCGAAATGTTGTCCGCATCATTCAGCATCTCAATCAGAACAGCGGCCTCGACAGTAAAGTGCAGATTATTGTCAACCGCATGGGACTGGAAGACAGCGACATCAGTATCAACAAGGCATTGGAAACGATCGGTCGTGAAGTTTTCTGGCAGCTTCCCAACGACTATCCAACCATGATTGGTTCGCGTAATAACGGCCGGCCGCTGTGTCAGTATTCACCGAAAGCCCGGCTGACTCGCAGTATTAACGATCTGACGACCCGCCTGTCCTTTAACGAAGAATCCCGGATGGAAGCGTCAGAGGCTGAGAAGAAAAAAAGCGGGCTCTTCGGACTGTTTTCACGCTAACAGACGTACGGCAGGCACCGTTCCCCCTGCAGCCCGCTGCAGTGTCACGTCACAACACTGCTGACCTTTGACAGTCCGGTCGTCAGCCGGGGCGTTCAAAGTGTTGTTGTGTGCAGTGAATCCGGCAGCTACGGACACCTCAAACTCGCGGCTGTCTCAGGAAAAACGAATTGTGGCTGTGGCCGGCTACGCATGCCCAATTGAATCGGGTATCGTTCACTGATCCGCTGTTGCGCGGGACCGACGTCACTGCACAGGAATCGTTCATCATGCCCATTGTCCTTCGGATGCATCACGTGGGACGTTCGTTCGACGGTCCCGGCGGTTCGGTTTCGATTCTGTCCCACGTTGATCTTGAACTGCGGTCCGGTGAAGCCGTTGCCATTGGCGGACCGTCCGGCTGCGGCAAGAGTACGCTGTTGCTGATGGCCGGAACACTGGACACCCCGTCAAGCGGTGTCGTTGAAATCCTCGGCGAAAACCCGTGGATCCTGTCGGCGGGCCGGCTGGCGCGATTTCGTAACCAGCACATCGGGTTTGTGTTTCAGGAACACCGTCTGCTGCCACAGTTGAATGTCCTTGAGAATGTGCTGATTCCGTTGCTGTCGGGGTTTGAGGCCGACAAACCGGCAGCGGAGAAACGAGCCAAAGAACTGCTGGATCGGGTGGGGCTGAAGGATCGTCTGAATCATCGACCTGCTGCACTGTCCGGCGGTGAACGTCAGAGAGTAGCCGTCTGTCGGGCACTCGTTCTGCAGCCGTCGCTGTTGCTTGCCGATGAACCAACCGGCAATCTGGATCCTCAGACCGCCGAAATTATCGGTAAACTGTTGCTGGATGTTGCCGCAGAAAATGAGACCGGTTTGTTGTGTGTCACTCACAGCGCTTCTCTGGCCACATCATTTCCTCAGCGAATGACGCTGCACGAAGGGCGCCTGGTGAAGGCAGATCACGCAGCAGCTTCGCATCACTGACGACTCTGCGGCACAGGTTGGATGATCTTTTGTTGTGCTGTCAGGAAACCTTCTTCGTCCGATCTCTGTTTTTGTTTGCGGGCCTGTGCCCGGAACAGCATAACGTCGGACAATTTGATCTTACCGTTGACACCCAGCCTCCGGCGCGCCTGTATGAGTCTGCCCCGCACATCCTGCAGGCCTGAATGTTGATTTGACCGTAATTCCGTTTAATTTGGACCTGGTGCGGCAACCCGAATGTCTTGAATTCTCAATCAAAGACGCCACCATGCTGACGCGTATCTCCAAAGCGGTTGCCCGACGTCTGCTGTCCCGCGAAGGGTATTATTTTTTTCGTGCGTATCTCGACCTGGATGAGCCACACGTCCGGGACCAGCCACGGGTCATGGCTGCCTACAGCACATCGGGCTCACGAGACCTGGACTTGATGTACCACCCGACTGACAGGGAGTGCGTTATCGACGGATCGCTGAAGATCGTCTCCAGTGACTATGTGCGCCGCTGTCATCTTGACGTTATCTCCGGCTATTTGCCTGACAGAGGAAGAGTACTTGAAGTTGGCTGTGGCAATGCGATCAATCTCATTGAACTCAGAAAAATGAACCCGAACCTTGAGTTCTTTGGCGTTGATTACGTTCCGCAGCGATTGGAGCAGGCGCAAAAGTATTTTGGTGCTGACCTTGATGGAATCCATCTGCAGGAAGGTGATGTTCAACATCTTGATTTTAATGACAAATCGTTCGATGTCGTGTTTTCGATTCACTGCCTCGAGCAATGTGAGAGAATTCTTTCGAAGGCTGTGTCGGAAATTTTGCGCGTTGCGAAAAAGGTGGTACACATCGAACCGGATTTTCAAAATTCGAATTATGCTCAGAGAAAATTTCTGAAATCACGGGACTACCTTCGGTCTCTGAGGCGGGAGTTGCTGGCGCATTCGGACTGGAAGACGACCGTTTCAGGTCTGGATACCTATTTCAATCCGTTGAACCGTTCAGGACTGTTTGTTTCGTCTCCGCCAGTTTCTGAAGCCCGTTAACCGCACCCCTGGCAATCACCATTGACAAGCCTGAACCTGCGACCGGCGTCAGCTGACATCGGTGGATGAGGTGAGGATGAAAGCGGTTCAGGACTGCTCGCTGTTAACTGACGTCGGACGGAAACAGTTTAATGAGCAGGTTGCCGGTCGGGGTGTGTGAAGGTGTCAGGCCGCTTATCTGAAACCGTAACGACTGAGCGTATCCGTGATACATGTTTGAATGTGCACAAAGACGGACAGCAGAACCCTGGCTATTGTTTCACCAATGAAAAAACAAATACGCCCGGCAGGATTCGAACCTGCGACCTACGGTTTAGAAGATGGAGCGGGCCTGTTCATTGTTTCCACAGACTAGGGAAATCATTGACGGCGCAACCTCAAACTTCTCCGCTGCACCCATGGCTTCCATGGGCCAAGGTACATTTTGAGGTACATTTTTCTTTAGAATACGACGCGGCTAGCTCGACGGAGTGAAATCGTTTTCATGGACTGATGCCGACGAAACCAAACGCATTGAGGAGGATCGAACCAGTGAAACACATCACCCTTGGAATTCTTTTCTGTTTGGCTATTGGTTGTGGCAGTGGCGATAGTTCAACATTGACTCAATCAACACTGAGATCACTTGAGGATGGGATGACACTAAAAGAGGTCGAAGGAATTTTAGGAACAGATCACACGACTGTTGGGGACTTCGGCCCTGCAGCGACACATCAATGGGTAACAGGTGAAGGTGATTCAACACGAACCATCGTCGTCAATTTCACTGACGGCAAATTATCAATGAAGGTGGGCACGAACCTCCCCAATGACTGATCCAACGTTTTGAGGTACAGACGCGGCTAGGCTGATCCCCGAACCCGGTTTTCCTGAACCGCTGCCGCGTCAGTTTTTTTTTTCAGGAGTTCGGATTCAGGAGCCGAGCTGTGGACACGGAAGAAGAACGCAAGTTTTTTGACTGGTTGAGGGAATGGTGGTACCTCTTTTCCTCTTGGATTGAAGATCCAGAGCCAGTCGAAGACGACACGTACAAAATCGCATTGCTGCCGGACACTGTTCGCGGCCAAGACGTCCGTCCGATTAAGAATTTGCGACGCGCCATGATCGCTCAATTTCATGGTGGCTGGGACTATATCACCGGGCCGTCCTTAGAGCGTGACGAGCTGGCAAAACTCGCAAGCGAAGCATGGACTGTTTATCAGCGACTGCACTCGCCCGGTGCAGAACAAGAGCAACAGTCAGAAATGGTGAAGACGGTGACGGGGCTTGAGCTGCCGCGAAATGAATTCACCGAGGAAGCCCGACGCACCGGCGCTTGGTGTCAGATTTTGGCCCCCCATAATGGTGGCGAGCCATTGAGTACATCACACTGGCACTGCCGCACGAGGGGCAAAAAGGGTGAGTTGATTCGTATCTGTCAAACGAAGAATCAGTACTTCATCGTCCACCTTGACGAGATCCCGGACAACCTAAAAAAGAAGGTGCAACGGGAGCGATACCTTTCTGCAAACAAGGTTTCGTAAACCGTTCGTCCCCCGTTCGTCCCCCGTTCGTCCCCCGTTCGTCCGCTCTCTATCAAGGCCGCCAGAAACCCTCTGGCAGGCTTTTTTTTATGCGCTAAGGTTCCGGCAATGCAGCGGAAGCAATGGGCTTCACGGTGTTTTGAGAACCTGAAGATGGAGCGTGAGAATGGATGAGGTACAGAGGGATAAATTCGGACGGGTACTGGCACCCGATGGAATGCCGCTGGGCGGTAATGCCCGTGTGAATGAGGTGGCTGCTGTTAGCGGCCTGCGGCGGAGCAAACTGTATTCGATGTGTGAAGCCGGTGAGCTGGCCAGTGTTCGTGTCGGCCGCACAGTTTTGATTCCGTGGAGGGCAGTCCGCAGCGTGCTTTTGGAACCGGGGGTGCAATCATGAGCCGTAGACGTAACCGGCCGAAACGTGTGGCAATGTCAGCCTGGTCAAAGGACAGCGGCCAGTGGCCTACATTTGAAGATCTCATCGACGAACTATGCCATGCGCACGATCACGGAGTATGTACGCTGTATGCCGGCCTGGAGTGGAACTTAGACGTGGAAGTCGTTGAGGCAATTCTGAAACTTAGCGGCCGCAAACTACGGAAGGAATCTGTCTGATGGAATACGAACCGCTCGCGTGGCTGGATGCACAGGACACGCAATAAAAACACCTCGGCCAGTGAATCGCCTGGCCGAGGCTTTGAATCAACAGCTATATAGGAGCTGAGATGATGAACATTGTAACAAAACAAAGTAGAGAAGTCGCTTTGTCTGAATCAATACCCGTGGAATTGAAGGAGCGTCCACAGTGGGTTTTATGGAAAAACGTATCACGGAATGGTGACGTCTCTAAGCGGCCTTACAGCGTCACGGGGGAGGATGCCAAATCGAATGATCCCGAAACGTGGGCTACATTCGAAGCGGTCGTCGATGCATTCGATCCCGAACGATACGCGGGCATCGGATACACGTTTTGTGAAGACGATCCATTTGTCGGCGTCGATCTCGATGGTTGTCGTAACCCAGTGGATGGCTCACTAACACCGTGGGCGCAGGAAATCATTAATCAGTGTGACACTTACACTGAAGTCTCACCCTCACAAACCGGCGTAAAGCTGTTTTGTCGTTCATCCACCCAACCGCCCAAAGGAAAAAACAAGAGGCTGCCGGGTGAACCTATTGACGGCAAAACACCCGGCGTAGAAGTCTATTCTCGCGGGCGTTATTTCACGGTGACGGGGGACTTGCTGAACGGCCATCCTTACATTACCGATTGCACTTCACAGGTTGGTAACTTACTGGAAAAGCACTGGCCACACGTTTCCAAAGCTGGACAGGTAACGACTCAGCTACCGGCGTTTTCAGACGATCATGTCATGGAACGTGCAAGGAAATACGTTGCGAAGATGCCCGGAGCCGTGAGTGGGCAATCTGGGCACAACCAAACGTTCGCTGTGGCGTGCAAATTAGTTCAGGGTTTCGATCTGTCCCAGCAACAGGCTTTAATGATCATGCGGGAGTTCAGCTCACGGTGCGAACCGCCGTGGACTGAATCAGACATGTGCCACAAAGTCGAAGACGCCGACAAACAACCAGGTGAGCGAGGTTATCTGCTAAGAGCCTCACACTCTCGTAGGGAAGACGAAAGTGACGAGAGGATGGTTTGTACGTTCGCGGGTGTGGATGTTGCGGAGCATTGGCACCTGATCGACGAGCCGACACAGTGGCTCGTGAATGACGTCTTCGCATGTGGCCAACCTACGATCGTGGGAGCAAAGCAAAAGAGCCTCAAAACGACACTGATGGCGGATCTCGCCGTTTGTTTTGCGACTGGGTTTCCATGGCTGCGAAAGTTCGAAGTACCAAAGCAGCGTCGCATCCTGGTAATCACCGGAGAGGCGTCGCTGAAGTCAGCACTGAAGAAGATCGGACAGGCAGCTGACTCACTCAACGTGAAGCCCGAACAACTCAAGGGGTGGGTAAGAGTGGAAGCAGTGGACTTCCCGACTTTACCCCGGCAGGAAGATTGTGACGCTGTAGCGTTGGCCATCCACGAGTACGACATTGACGTTTGTATTCTTGATCCGCTCTACATGGGCCTGGAGGGACTGAACACCGCGAATCTCACGGAGGTTGGCCCAGCCATGCGACGATTCATGGCGGCGTGCAAACCGGCTGAAGTAATCATTTGCCACCACGTGAAGAAAACTGCCAGCTTTGACGATGCTCCCAATCTCGAAGACCTAAGCCAGGCAGGTATCGCTGAATTCGCTGGCAATTATTGGCTCATGGGACGAATGAGCGAATACATGGGAGACGGCCAGCATGAAATCGCCATTAGGACAGGTGGCCGAGACGATCAGTTCCACCTTCTACAAATGAATTTTAACGAGATCTTGTGGCAAGCCGATTTTGTGGACCTCCAGGAACACCGAGAAAAACGAATAGCCGACAGACAAACAAAAAAACACGAAGCTGAAGCCAA